>JAYTMV010000400.1:0-35544 GCA_043728175.1 Sphingomonadales bacterium | reverse complement strand
CGGCCCTGAAGATTCGGCTGGTATCGTCTCTTTTGCAATCGAAGGGGTGCATCCGCATGACATCGGCACTATCTTGGATGAAGAGGGCGTTGCGATCCGGGCGGGGCATCACTGTGCACAGCCGCTGATGGCTTACCTCGGCGTTGAGGCGACCGCGCGCGCGAGTTTTGGGATTTATAATGATGAAAGCGATGTCGAAGCGCTTGTTTCTGGATTAAAGAGAGTATCGAGGATATTCGGATGAGAATCGAAGAAGTAGACAGTGTAGCGCCAGCGCCCCGAGCCCGCGTTGATGAAGCGCCGATCGAGAAGCTTACGCGCAAACGCGATTATCTTGAGGGATTTCTCGCGCAAAAATCAGTTGATCTGACGGGCGAAGAGCCCGGCGGCGATCTTTATGAGGCGGTGATTGAAGCGCTCAAGGAGATTTATGACCCCGAAATTCCAGTCAACATCTATGATCTTGGCCTGATCTATAATGTTGAGATTTCGGGCGGCCATGCGCTGGTATCGATGACGCTGACCACGCCAAATTGTCCCGTTGCTGAATCGATGCCGCAAGAGGTTGAGCTCCGCGTGGGCAGCGTCCCCGGCATTGGTGATGCTGAGGTTGTGCTGGTTTGGGAACCCGCATGGGATCCGCAAAAAATGTCTGATGACGCCAAATTAGAATTGGGGATGCTGTAATGACGACGCTCACCCGCGCCCGCCCCGCCGCCCTTGCGCTGACGCCTGCCGCTGAAACGCGCATCGCAAACCTGATGGCCAAAGCGCCTGAGGGCACGATTGGCGTAAAGCTCTCAACCCCGCGTCGTGGCTGTTCGGGGCTTGCCTATTCAGTTGATTATGTGAGCGAAGCGGTCGCATTTGATGAGCGGATTGAGACGGCGGGCGGCGTATTGTTCGTTGATGGCGGATCAGTGCTTTATCTCGTTGGATCGACAATGGACTGGGTCGAGGATGATTTCACCGCCGGGTTTGTGTTCAATAACCCCAATGCAAAAGGTGCGTGTGGTTGCGGCGAAAGCTTTACCGTTTAAGCCTCAAAAGCCGAAACTGACGCGCACCGCGCCGCCTATGTCGTTTGACGATGCGGCGATATTGCCGGGGTCTTTGCGCCAGTAAAGATTGGTACCGAGTGATCCGCCTACAAAGGGCAGGCTATAGGCCGCCTCAAGATCAAGCTCACGGCCTTCGGGCGCAAGGTTGATCCGCGAGACGCCGAATGTTGCGGTCTGGGTTGCGTAATCATAGCCAGTTGGCAGCGTCAGATTAAGCCCGCCTGTGCTGATCCGTAGTGGCTGAGCAATGCGCAGCGACAGACTGTCAGCGTTGCCAAGTAAGCGATCCCGCGTCACATCGAAAGACCACGCATTGGCGCGAAGGGCGTCACTGCGTTCACGTGCCCCACCTGCGGCAACGCGCGTCCAGCCCTGCCGCCAGAGCGCGCCAATTTCCCAATTTCGGGCGATTGCCAACCGCGCCGAGGCATCGGCAAACCAGCTTATGGCACCATTACCGATGAGCGGCGAGAAACGCGCGCCAAGTACGGTGTCGGCTTCCTCAAGCCGCGTCAGCCGCCCGCCAAGCGCAAACGCACCGAACTGACGGTCAGCGCCAAGCGATAGTCGGTCATAGCGATAACCGCGCTCATTACCGCGTGGTGATAGGGTAAGCCCGCTTTCAAACGGGCGCTCTCGTCCAGATTCAAGGCTTGCTGAAATCAGGAAGCCACTAAACCTGTGGCCAATTGCATAAGCCGATCCCGGCTGCTGATAGAAGCCAAGGCTGTCGCTCGCGCGTTCAGCGACAAGGAACGCCGCGCCACGCCGCAGCGTTAGTTGATCAATGAGCGCGAGGCTGTTTTTCCCAAAGCCAAAACCAATCTGGGTATTCTGGCCAATCCGCGCCACAACTGAACCCGCCAGCACCCGCGCGGTATCGCGATCTTGCGGGGATAGCCGCAGCGCATCGAGGGCTGAGCCGCCACGTGAAGGCGCAACCGAAAGCGCAACCTGTGCGCCCCCAAGCGAAGTCGCCACGCCGCGCGCGCCTATTCCAAGCGAGGCCGCTAGTTTACGCGTGAGCGGTGCTGACCTGATTGATCCGCCAAGGTCAACACTATAAGCCCGACCAAAGCTATCGAGCACAACCGCCGCCGCGCCGCGCCCACCGTCACCAATCGCGCCAGACGTCACGCCGTTGCTGCCGCCAAGCGTGACGGGTACAGCGCTTCCTGCAAGTGCTGTCGGCCCCTGCGGCGCAAAGGCGCGCGCGAGATTGAGCGCGCCGCCGCCAAATGTCGTATCATTGCCTGCTACGCCTAAATCATTGGCAGTGCGGAACAGCAGATCGACAATCTGTGCGCCTGTGAGGTTTGGGAAGGCTTGCGCGAGCAAGGCAACTGCGCCTGAAATTACGGGTGCTGCAAAGGATGTACCGCTCACGGTGCTTTGCGCGCCTGCTGCATTGACTGTGCGAACGCTTAATCCAGCCGCGCCGAGGAAACGCGTGGCAGTATTGCCTGCGCGCGCCGAAAATCCGGTGAGCGCGGCGTTCGTCCCGTCAAGTGCACCCGCGACAATCACTAGCCCGCGCGCACCCGGCCCATTGGCAAGTTGAGCAAGCTCAGTGGGATCAAGCGTGCGTTCATTGCCCGCCGCTATGACAATAACGATCCCCGCCGCTGTGGCGCGGTCAACCGCTGCAAGCAGTTGCGTTGATGCCGCTGGCCCAACGATTGAGAGATTAACCACGCGTGCGCCGGTTGTTCGCGCGACATCAACGGCCGTGGCGATGTTGTTATATTCATGAAAGCAACCGCCCTGAACCACTGGATTAGGCGCCTCACAACTGCCCGGATTATCAGTGCGCAGCGCAAGCAGGGTGGCATTAAAAGCAACGCCGTGTGAGGCCGAACCATTGCGCGCGCCGAGCAGGACACCAGCCACCTGACTGCCATGATTACCATCATCGCCTAGCCCGCGCGTACCCGCAATATCACGCGAGTTGGGATGAATCCGCCCCGCAAATTCAGCGTTGCTGGGTACGACCCCGCTATCAACCACGGCGGCAATAACGCCAAGCCCACCTGCGTTGGCTCCGGCGTCATAGGCCGAGATCGCCTGCGCCTGCACCAGCGCATTTGATCCACGATATTCCGCAGTATCGAACGAACCTACTGGCGGAATAACTGGTGGTGGCGGAGGAGGAGGTGGAGGAGGTGGAACCGGAGGAGGTGGCGGCGTAACTGGCGGTGGCGGTGGTGTAGAATCTACACTGCCGCCTCCCCCGCCACAGGCAGGCAATAGCAAGAGCAGCGGCAGGGCCGCACCGACGAGCAAAATCCTACGAGCGTTAGAAATACGCATCTCTCTTCTGAGCGCCTTTATATTGAGGCGGATGATTGCGCCAAAGCGCAGCGATAGCAAGTGTTGCGACGATAATCTGTGCCGTGCGCGTTACAGTCCGAGTGAAAAGCGGATCGCCGCGCCCTTATCGCTCGGCGACGCCGCGATATTGCTGGGTTGTTGCCGCCAGAATAGGTTGGCCGAAAGCGCGCCGCCAAGCACCGGCATCGCATACACCGCCTCAATATCAAGCTCACGTCCATCGGGGGCAAGGTTGAGCCGCTGAACCCCAAATAGCGCGGTGCCACTGGCATAGTCATAGCCTGTTGGCAGCGTCAGGTTAAGCCCGCCGTTGCTGATCCGCAGCGGCTGGGCAATGCGCAGCGCGAGACTGTCTGATCCAGTGAACAGATTGTCGCGCGCAACATCAAACGACCATGCGCTGGTTTTGAGGCGGTCAATCCCCTGCCGTGCGCCACCTGCACCAAGCCGTGTCCAGCCATGCCGCCATGCCGCGCTAATTTGCCAATCGCGCGCCGGGGTCAGTGCTATGTTCGCGTCAGCAAATAGGCTGTCAGCACCATTTGCGCCAAAGACATCGGCAAGGCGACTGCCAAGCAATGTATCGCTTTCGCGCAGCCATGTTGCATGGCCACCAAGCGAAAGTGGCCCGAATTGTCGCGCCGCGCCGAGGCTGAACGCTGCATAACCATAGCGTTTTTCAATTCCGCGTAGGCGCGGGTCGCGCTCAAAGTTGCTGACTGCGCCTGTTTCCGCAGCAAGTGACCATTCAACCCCGCCAAGCCTGTGGCCAAGCGCAAGCCCCGATTTGGCGCGTACATCAAAACCCCAGTCGCGCGTTGCCGACCGTCCGATGAGGAACGCGCTGCTTTTGCTCTCGCGGTAATCCTTGGCGAGCGCCAACCCGCTTTGTGAAATGCCGAAGGCAACGCTCGTTCTTTCTCCCAATTGCGCGATGATTTGCCCGGCAAGAGCGCGGGCACGACCCGTTTGCTGGCCTGTGAGGAGCAAGCGTTCAGCAGCGCTATCGCTTGAGGCCTGTGAGACTGAAAGCGACGCCGCGACCCGCCCGGTTTGAAAACCAACACTGCGCGCTCCGATATTTAACCCTTGTGCCAGTCGCGGCGCAATTGGGGCTGATCCTCTCGCTGTCCCAATTTCGGTGGTGTAAGCACGGCCAAAGCTATCAAGCACGACGGCTGACAGCCCAGATTTGCCAGCATCACCAAGTGGCGCTGATGTCGTGCCCGCTGCGGTAAGCGATACCGGAATTGCAGAGCCTGCAAGCGCGGTTGCCCCCTGCGGCGCAAAAGCGCGGGCAAGATTAAGCGCGCCCTGCCCAAATTCGCCGTCAACGCCGATAGTACCCAGGTCATTGGCGGTACGAAACAGCAAGTCAACAATCTGTCCGCCGGTGAGGTTTGGGAACGCCCCGGCAAGCAGCGCTACAGCGCCTGAAATTACCGGCGCTGAAAAACTGGTGCCGCTGAACAAAAACGCTGCGTCATTTTCATCGATGCCGCGCACCCGCGATCCAAGCGCGCCCAAATAATGCGTCGCGCCGTTCCCGGCTCGATTTGAAAAACCTGCAAGCGCGACATTTGACGAATCAAGCGCGCCTGCAATCACCACGAGATTACGCGCCAGCGGATCATTGGCAATTTGCGCAAACAGATCAGGATTGACCGCTGCTGCCGGATCTTCAACGCCGTCATTGCCCGCCGAAATGACGATGACGATGCCATTGGCCGTGGCACGACCAATCGCTGCGCGCAATGTCGCGTTTGCAGGCGATCCGCCAAGCGAAATGTTGATCACGCGCGCACGATTGGCCACCGCGAGATCAACCCCGCGCGCAATCGCATTATCATTGTGCGAACAGCTATCCTCCGCACTCGCATTGGCGCAGCTTCCCACACTGTCAGTGCGCGCAACCAGCAATTGCGCACCAAAGGCAACACCGTGTGCGCCAATATCATCCTTTGCGCCTAGTAAGACGCTTGATACCGCCGTGCCGTGGCCGCCCTCATCCTGTATCCCGCGCGATCCGGCGAGATCGGCAGAGGCGGAGAGAATCCGCCCCGCAAATTCAGCACTGTTGGCATTAATCCCGCTGTCGATGACCGCCGCAACGACGCCGCTGCCCGTCGCGCCCGCATTATAGGCAGTGAGCGCACCCGATTGGACAACCGCGTTTGAGCGCCTGAACTCAGATGTGTCAAAATTGGTGCCTGTTGGCGGCGGTGGAGGAGACGGCGGCGGTGGAGGGGGTGGAGGCGGTGGTGCAATCGGCGGGGGCGGCGGGGTTGAACTCACAGCGCCTCCGCTACTTCCACCGCCACATGCTCCAAGCATCAAAAGTGCTGGAAACGCGGTGCCAATGAGTAAAAGGCGAAGCAGCGGCGACCTGTTCATGATATACTCCACAATAGTGTACAAACTTGCTAGCAAGCGGCCATTGCACTTTGGTTAACAAATTTGCGTGCGGCTTGTCCAATCGCTATGGCCGCGCGGTGCCACCGACGCTCAATCATATCGATTGCTGGATCTTTGATCTCGACAATACGCTCTATCCATCAAGCGCGAACCTGTTTGCGCTGATTGATGTGCGGATGGGTGCCTATATCGAAACCTTGCTTGGCTGCGACGCAGTTGAAGCAAAGCGCGTGCAAAAAGCGCATTTCCATGAACATGGGACGACGCTTTCAGGCCTGATGGCGAGCCATGACGTTGACCCCAAACATTTCCTCGATTTCGTTCATGACATCGCGATGGATCGCCTTTCGCCTGATCCCGCACTTGCAAGCGCGCTCAACAAGCTGCCGGGGCGTAAACTGATCTACACCAACGGCGATGTTGATTATGCCGGACGCGTGCTTGGGGCCCTTGGGCTTGGTGAGAGCTTTGAAGCGATCCACGATATTTATGGCAGCGACCTTCTCCCCAAGCCTGATCCGCGTAGTTACACGATGATGTGCGACGCCCTTAAAGTTGATCCGGCGCGCGCGATCTTCGTTGAGGATATGGCGCGCAACCTGAAGCCTGCCAAGGCGCTTGGCATGGCGACCGTCTGGGTCAATAATGGTTCTGAATATGGCCATGCGGAGGCTTGCGCGAGTTTCATTGATCATGAAATTGCCCATGTCAGTGACTGGCTGAACGAAATTTTGGGAGAGACTGTATGACAAGCCACCTGCAAGCCACGATCGAAACCGCATGGGACGCGCGCGATACGATCAGCCCCGCAACAATGGGCGAAGTGCGCGATGCTGTTGAGACGGCGCTTGGGCTTCTCGATAGCGGCGAAGCCCGCGTCGCAGAGCCAACATCAAGCGGCTGGCAAGTCAATCAATGGCTCAAAAAGGCCGTACTGCTCTCGTTTCGCCTCAATGACATGGCGATGATCCCCGGTGGCCCCGGCGGCAGCCATTGGTGGGACAAGGTGCCGAGCAAGTTTGATGGCTGGGGCGAAAACCATTTCCGCGCTGCTGGTTTCCGCGCGGTGCCCGGCAGCATCGTCCGGCGCGGCGCGTATATCGCCAAGGGGGCGGTGCTGATGCCAAGCTTTGTTAATCTGGGCGCTTATGTCGGCGAAAATAGCATGGTCGATACATGGGTGACGGTCGGCAGTTGCGCGCAGATTGGCGCAAATGTCCACTTATCGGGCGGCGTCGGCATCGGCGGCGTGCTTGAGCCACTCCAAGCCGGGCCAGTGGTGATCGAGGATGATTGCTTCATCGGCGCACGCAGTGAAGTGGTTGAGGGCGTGGTGATCGAACGCGGCGCGGTGCTCTCAATGGGCGTCTTCATTAGCTCAACCAGCAAGATCATCGACCGCGCGACGGGCGAAGTCTTCGTCGGCCGCGTCCCCGCTTATTCAGTCGTCGTTCCCGGCAGCCTTCCCGGCAAGCCCTTGCCCGACGGATCGCCGGGGCCGAGCCTCTCGTGCGCGGTGATCGTCAAGCGGGTTGATGCGCAGACGCGGGCAAAGACGGCGATCAATGAGTTGCTAAGGGATTGAGGCAGATTGCAGCGCTGCGGACATTCTGTTAGTTGGACGCATAAGCGCATAAACACAGGAATTTGCCATGAACGCCGATGCACGCTGGAATCTGAAAGTGTCTAGTCGGGTTGATACCAACCTGCGGATGCACCTTGCGGCAAGGGGCGGAAAAAAAGGCGACCTCTCAAAATTTGTTGAGAAGGCGGTTTCGTTGGCGATGCTCGGTGAGACCGTCAGGGAAATTCAGGAAGCCAATCAAGATTTATCTGAAGCAGAAGCAGCGGCCCTGATAGACGAAGCAATGGCATCGCTTGATCCTGATCGTTTTGCTGATCGGAGTTGGGCAAACGCCGGGTGAGCCGGGTTGTTCTTGATACCAACATCATAATCAGTGCGTTGATTTCACCAAACGGCGTTTCCGCAAAAATTGTTGCGGCTGCAATCACCCAACGCTTTGAGATATTGGCGCATCAGCGGCTGCTTGATGAAATTCGTATGACCACGGCCTACCCAAAAATCGCCAGCCGAATTTCGCGCGCTCAAGCCGGACGCCTGATCAACGAGCTGGCCGACGCAGCAACCTTCATTGACCGTCTGCCAAACGTCATGCGTTCCACTGACCCTAGCGATGATTTCTTGCTCGCCTTGGCGCAAGCAGGAAATGCCGATTTCCTTGTTACTGGCGATAAACGCGATCTTATCGGGCTGGAAACACACGGCAACACGAAAATCATTAGCGCGAGACGCTTCGCCGACATCCTCCGCGTTTAACCCCCAATGGCCTCGGGCATAAGCGTTTTGGCGGGCGGCCCTTCCCAATCCATCCCACCGATCACGCGCCAGATTTCCTTGCCGTCTTTATCCTACGGCACGGTCGTCGTCACCGAAAGTCTATCTAGTAAACCTCTGCCGGAAGGCAGTCCCGGCCCCGGCCTTGCATGCGCGGTCATCGTCAAACGCGTTGACGCACAGACGCGCCAAAACCGCGATCAATGAGTTGCTTAGGGATTGAGGGTTGTGGGTGCTGTGGTGGAGCCTAAGGGGGATAGGCGGATGTTCGAGGAAATCTGCCGTTCGCACCGGTACGGCATTCAGCGCCTAAGCGCCCATACTATATCGCGAGCTACATACCAACGATACCGATCCCGGTTTGCCAGCGCATCCTGCCTAACCCAATCCACGGCCTTTTTTGTCAGCATCTTCCTTGAAATAATCGCAACGGCGAGCACCGCGAGGCCGACCCAAAAGCTGTAGAACACGGCTATCGGGATAAATGCTAACAAGCCGATCAGGAAGCTGGCTGGCAAAATCGAAGTCCAGATGCTGTCCGAAGATCTATAAGCCTGTACTGCCATGCCGCGATCAACAAATGAGACGAGGCGTCCGGCATCAAACTCATGTTTGTAGGTCTGATACGGCATGCGAAAGATTACACCATCCAATGGCGGCTCGGGCCGAGCCAAATACTTAAGCAGGTACTGTTGGGCATCATCTCCATCGAGGTCGGCTATCGCATCTTTGGCCGAGAAGGTCTCGATTTCGCTCCAGTCATAATCTTCCTTACGGCGATAGTTGTCAAAGGGCGGAAAGGCTTCCTCCAGGCGCAGCCACAACTTGGAACCCACTAACGTAGCAATGATAGCATCGCAATCCGCGTTAGTTCGCCGTGTGAAATCCCTAATCGCATGCTTACGCTCTAGCAGGCACCCCATGGAAACGATGATGGTCCAGAGTGCATCAGGCTGTTCATGCTTAACATCATTTTCGGTGACGAAAGCTTGATAGTCGCCTTCTGGTTGAAACATTAGCTGAATTAGCTCGTCCTGCTTCTCTCGCGAAAGGTCAGCCATTGCGGAGGAGCCACGATGCATGTCATAATCGGAGGCATAGCTCGTAAACGAACGCAAGTCAGGACTCCCGACCAAGTTTTTGTATGGGACATACTGTATAGAGACGACCGCATTTGCGTAACAGTATAAAATGATTGAGAGGCAAAAATTGCAGTCGAAACCAGCCAAAGGGCATTCGCTCCAAAACTACCCCCCAACCGCCTCCGCCATTAGCGTATTCGCCCTTGGCCCGTCCCAATCCATGCCGCCGATCACGCGCCAGATTTCTTTGCCATCTTTGTCGTAAAGCACCGTCGTTGGCACCATTCCGGTGTTGAACGCGAAGCCGAGGTTATTTTCCTGATCGAGATAGGGCGCGATCAATTTGTAAGTTTGCTTGGCCCACCATTTATCAACGAGTTCCTTGCCCTGCATGTCTTGGCTGACCGTCAGCACGGTGAGCTTATCGGCCTGCCGCGCGGCCAAAGCATCGAGCGTTGGCATTTCGGCGACGCACGGCCCGCACCATGTTGCCCAGAGATTGACGAGCACTGGCTTGCCCTTGAAGCTCGCGAGTGACACTTCGCTGCCATCGGGCGCGTTGAATTTGACGTTCGGCGCATCCTCACCGCGATGTGAGATGTCGAGTGTGCCCTGCGCTTCGGGCTTTGCCTTTGCGCCTTTGCTTTCGCCCTGCGCTTGCGGAGCGTCAGTGGATTGCTTATCGCAGCCAGCGACGAGGGTGAGGCTAACCCCTAGGAGAATGACGATTAACGAGCGCACGCAAAATTCCAATCAAATGTGGGGCGGCCGGTTTGCCGATGGCCCCGCTTCGGTGATGCGTGAGATAAATGCTAGTCTGCCATTCGACAAGCGTTTGTGGCAGCAAGATATTGCCGGATCGAAGGCGCATGTTGCGATGCTCGGCGCGCAGGGGATTTTGAGCAGCGAGGATGCCGCAACAATCGCTGCGGGGCTTGATCAGGTTGCGGCTGAGTTTGCGCAAGAATTGCCCGAGGATTTGGCGCTTGAAGATATCCATATGGCGACTGAGGCACGGCTTGCCGAACTGATCGGGCCTGTTGCCGGGCGGCTCCACACCGCGCGGTCTCGCAATGATCAGGTCGCGACGGATTTCCGGCTGTGGGTGCGCAGTGCCGTGGACGCGGTGGACGCTGGGATCGCCGCGCTGCAAACCGCCCTCGTAATACGCGCGGAAGATCATGCCGCGTCGGTAATGCCCGGCTTCACCCATTTGCAAAGCGCACAACCGGTGACGCTTGGCCACCATCTGATGGCCTATTTTGAAATGCTCAAGCGCGATCGTAGCCGCTTTGCCGATGCCCGCGCGCGGCTTAATCAGTGCCCGCTTGGTAGTGCCGCCCTTGCTGGCACGGGCTTTCCAATTGATCGCCACGCGACGGCAAAGGCACTCGGTTTCGACGCGCCGACCGCGAATAGTCTCGACAGTGTATCCGACCGGGATTTCGCGATCGAGTTTCTCACCTGCGCCACCCAGTGCGCGCTCCACCTCTCGCGGCTCGCCGAGGAGATCATCATCTGGGCGAGCCAGCCGTTCGGCTTTGTCTCGCTGTCTGACGCATGGTCAACCGGATCATCTATCATGCCGCAGAAGCGCAACCCCGATGCAGCCGAGCTTGTGCGCGGCCACACCGGGCGGATCATCGGCTGCATGACCGCGCTGATGATCACGATGAAAGGCCTGCCACTCGCTTACTCAAAGGATATGCAGAATGATAAGCCGCCGCTGTTTGAGGCGTATGATCTGCTCGCACTCTCACTCGCCGCGATGACCGGGATGGTTGAAACGCTCGAATTTCGCACTGACCGGATGCGCGCACTTGCTGAAAGCGGATTTGCGACCGCAACCGATCTTGCCGACTGGCTGGTGCGCGAAGCAAATGTGCCGTTCCGTGAGGCGCACTATATCACAGGCCGTGCGGTAAAACTGGCGGAGACCAAGGGCATAGCGCTTGATGCGCTCTCTATTGATGATCTCAATGGCATTGATCCGCGCATCACCAAGGGCGTGTATTCGGTACTTTCGGTGGATGCCTCGGTTGCGAGCCGAACCAGTTATGGCGGAACCGCGCCATCTGAAGTAAGGCAGCGTATCGCCGAGGCGAAAATTTGGTTGGAGCAGTCATCATGAAGCGGATCGCGATGGCAGTTTTGGCAGCAGCCCTGATCAGCGGGTGCGGCGCGCGCACCGGGCTCAAGCCGCAGGAAGGCAAGGCGTTGCCCGTGAAACCCTTTACAGCAGGCGAAACACTCACACCTGATCAGCTCCTCAAACTTGACCCGCAGGCGCAGCCCAATCGCAGCGACGAACAGCTTAAACGCTCGGAGAAACGTCGCGACGATAAATTTGACCTTCCACCACCGGGCTGAAATTCATGGATCATTTTGAACTGAGAAACGGCGTGGTACATGCCGAGGATGTGCCATTGCCCGCGATTGCAGCGGCAGTTGGCTCGCCCGTTTACGTCTATTCGCGCGCCACGCTTGAGCGCCATGCGCGGGTATTCAAAGAAGCGCTTGCGCCCATCGCGCGAACGCATGTGGCCTTTGCGATCAAGGCCAACCCCAATCTGTCCGTCTTGCGTGTACTCGCCAATCAAGGCTTTGGTGCTGACGTCGTGTCAGGCGGTGAAATCGCCCGTGCGCTTGCCGCCGGAATGCGCCCGCAAGATGTGGTCTTTTCAGGTGTTGGCAAAACGCGTGACGAGCTTGAACGCGCGCTGAGTGACGGGATCGGCCAGTTTAATATTGAGCTTGAGGAAGAGGGCGTGGCGCTCTCCGGGATTGCTGCGGCTATGGGCAAACGTGCCGTTGCCACGCTGCGTGTGAATCCCGATGTTGACGCCGGTACCCACGCCAAAATCTCAACGGGGATGAAGGAAAATAAGTTCGGCGTGCCGATTGATCAGGCCGCCGCAATCTTTTCGCGGTTGGCAGCACTCCCCGGCCTCGATATGCGCGGGATTGCACTCCATATTGGCAGCCAGTTGTTTGACCTCGCCCCACTTGAGGCAGCCTACGTCAAAATATGGGCGCTGGTGAGCGGCTTACGCAGTTCCGGCTACAATATTGATCGGGTTGATCTCGGCGGCGGCCTTGGCGTGCCGTATCAGCGCCATGAAACCCCGCCAACGCCTCATGATTATGGCGCGATGGTCGCGCGCGTCACCAAGGGCTGGGATGTCACCCTGATGTTTGAACCCGGCCGCGTCATCGTCGGCAATGCGGGCGTCTTGCTGACTAAGGTGATCTGGGTCAAACCCGGCGTCATCCGCCCCTATGTTATCGTTGACGCCGCCATGAATGATCTCGCTCGCCCCGCGCTTTATGATGCGTGGCATGATTTTGAAGCAGTTGTTCCAAGCGGCGAACGCTTCACCGCCAATATTGCCGGGCCAGTATGCGAAAGTACCGATACCTTCGCGATGGCGCGTGAGATTGATCTGGTTAAGTCAGGCGATCTCGCGATCTTCCGCACCGCAGGCGCATATGGCGCAACGATGGCGAGTACGTATAACAGCCGTGCGCTTGTCCCCGAAGTGATGGTCGATGGTGACAGGTTTGCGGTCGTTGCAAACCGCGTTGAGCCCGAAACGCTGATCGCAGCCGAGCCAATTCCTGATTGGCTATAGCTGCCAGATAACTATAACAGGCCAATAAGGAGCCAATATATGCCCGGTCTCTATTTTGAAGAATTTCATGTCGGCCAAATGTTCAAGCATTTTATGCGGCGGACGGTAACTGAAGCCGATAACCTATTCATCAGCGCGCTGACTCATAATCCAGCCGCACTCCACCTTGATGAGGAATATATGCGCGGGTCGCAGTACGGCGCGCGCATCGTCAACAGCACTTTCACGCTTGGGCTCATGGTCGGGATTTCAGTAGGAGACACGACACTCGGAACTACGGTTGCCAATCTTGGTTGGGATGAGGTGCGCTTTCCCGCACCCGTCTTCCACGGCGATACGCTCCATATTGAAAGCGAAGTGCTTGAAATTCGTGAAAGCAAATCGCGGCCTGAAAACGGCATTATCATCTTTGCCCACCGCGCCTATAATCAGCGCGATGAACTCGTCGGCAGTTGCAAACGATCCGCGCTGATGCACCGCAAACCCAAGGACTGATATGTACCGATCGATGCTCTTCGTCCCTGGGGACAGCGAAAAGAAGATTGCGAAATCTGAAGGCTTTGCGCCTGATGCGGTGATCCTTGATCTTGAAGATTCCGTCGCACCCGCGAACAAGCCAGCCGCACGGAGCATCGTCAGTGACTATCTGACTAACGCGAACCGCCGCTGTGCGATTTATGTGCGAATCAACCCGCTTGATACGCCTGATGCGCTTACTGACTTGGCAGCCGTCATGGCAGCACGGCCCGACGGGATCATGCTGCCAAAGGCGGGGTCAGCGCATGACTGTGTTCAGCTTGGCCATTATCTTGATGCGTTTGAAGCACAGCACGGCACGGCGCGCGGCCACACTCGGATTATCCCCGTCGCAACCGAAGTACCTGAGGCGGTGTTCGCGCTTGGCAATTATGCCATCGTCGGCGCGCGCCTTGCCGGGATTACCTGGGGTGCGGAGGATTTGGCCGCAGCCATTGGTGCCATCGATAACCGCGATGAATCCGGCGAATGGAGTCAGCCGTTTGAGCTGACTCGATCACTCTGCTTGTTCGGCGCGTCGGCGGCCAAGGTTGCGGCGATTGATACGCTCCATGCCGATTATAAGGATAATGCTGGGCTTGCGGCCTCATCACGTCGCGCGCGGCGGGATGGTTTTGCAGGAAGGCTCGCGATCCACCCGGCACAAGTCGCGATCATAAATGAGGCGTTCACCCCTTCTGAGGCCGAAGTAACACACGCCCGCGAAGTGATTGCGCTGTTCGCCGCCAATCCTGGCGTCGGGACGCTTGGCCTCAACGGCAAAATGCTTGATATGCCGCATCTGGTTCAGGCGCAAAAGACAGTGGTACTGGCAGGGAGCACTTACAATGTTTCTTGAAATTCCAGATTTGTTGAACGCTGCCGAGGTTGCCGAATTGCTAACCATAGCGGCGAACGCCAATTTCGTTGATGGGCGGATCAGCAATCCCAATAATCCGGCGAAGGATAATCTCCAGCTTCATGATCAGGCGGCCTATGCCCGCTCATCAAAGATCATGATTGAGGCCTTGTTTGGGCGCGCTGAATTTGTGGATTTTGCTTTCCCCAAAATTGTCTTGCCGCCGATGATCACGAAGTACGGCGTAGGCATGAAATACGGTGCCCACGCTGACGCGGCGTTCATCCCGATGGGCCAACGCCCGCTACGTACTGACCTAAGCGCGACGATCTTTCTTGCTGATCCGGCAAGCTATGATGGCGGCGAACTCTCAGTGCTGCTCGGCACCCGCGCGGTGACGTTCAAGGGCGCACCGGGCAGTGCGATCATTTACCCTTCAAACACGCTTCACCAAGTAATCCCCGTCACGCGCGGGGAACGGATTGCCGCGATCAGCTTCATCGAAAGCGACGTGCCCGACATCAATCAGCGCGATTTGCTCTATGAACTTAATGAGGTTGCGGCGCTTGAGGGCAACAACATGGCGTTTGAAAATTACAGCCGCCTACAGCGCATCCAATACGGCCTGCGCCGGATGTGGTCAGACCCTAGCTGAGCTTATCAACCTTGGCTTGAAGTGCGGCCAGTTGCGCCTTAAGTGCAGCGACTTCGTCACTGTCGCTCTTACCCGCATCACCCTTGCTGCGCGGGCGGAAGGCACTGGTTGCAGCTTCAAACATCGCCATGTTACGCTTGGCGATTTCGCCAAACGGGCCGCTGGTCAACGCGCC
Organism: Sphingomonadales bacterium; assembly: GCA_043728175.1. Taxonomy (GTDB): domain Bacteria; phylum Pseudomonadota; class Alphaproteobacteria; order Sphingomonadales; family Sphingomonadaceae; genus Aquisediminimonas. The sequence goes on along the minus strand of JAYTMV010000400.1, from coordinate 20,462 downwards.
TTCAAGCGCGGAACGAAACTGCTTTTGATTCTGGCGAAAGGCATCCATTGAGGCTTCAAGATATTGCGGCACCATCGCCTGCATCGAATCGCCGTACATCGAAATGATCTGGCGCAGGAACCCAGCGGGCAGCATCGACGTGCCGTTGGTTTCCTCATCCATGATGATTTGGGTCAAAACATTGTGGGTAATATCTTCGCCCGATTTGGCATCAACCACCTGAAACTCGCGCCCTTCGCGCGTCATTTTTGCCAGATCATCAAGCGTGATATACGATGAAGACTCAGTATTATAAAGGCGGCGATTGGCGTATTTCTTGATGATGACAACCGACGTGCCTTCACCTGTTGCTTTTGACGATTTGGCCATAACGGCAGATCCTTTGAACGAAAAACAGTCTCTAGCACCAAATCTGGTTGCACTGCAACAAAAGTACGGGCCAAGGCCGCTGCCGCTGTTTCTTGAACTGGTTGCGCGCGAATACGGCGGCGATCCGGCAAGGGTCGCAGCAGTTATGGAAGGCCTGCGCGCGTTTGAAACGGCGGCGCGTTTGCCGCCGCGTGCGCTTGCCCCAGTGATTGCTAATGTCGGGCGAGCAAAACTGCGTGACTTTGGCGGCAGCGGCCCGCCACTGATCTTCGTGCCTTCTCTGATCAATCCGCCAACCGTGCTTGATCTGATGGAGCGCCATTCGCTACTCGAATGGATGGCGGCGGAGGGATTCTGTGTATTGCTGGTCGATTGGGGGTGCCCAAGTCCAAGCGAACGTGATCTCGATATTGGCGGTCATGTCACGCGCTATCTCGTACCGCTGATTGAGACGCTTGGTGAGGCTCCGCTCCTCACTGGCTATTGCCTTGGCGGGACGATGGCGCTGGCGGCGGCTTCGCTTACCCCGGTCAAGGCGCTTGCATTGATCGCAGCGCCGTGGAACTTCGCCGGTTTTCCTGATGCTGCACGCGCCGATCAGGCTTCGCTATGGCAAGCGGCGCAATCGCCCGCGAACACGCTTGGCCTGATGCCGATGGAAATATTGCAGTCAGGCTTTTGGCGGCTTGATCCCGCACGTACGGTTGGCAAATATGCTGAGTTTGCTGCGATGGAACAGGCAAGCGACAAGGCACAGCGCTTCATTGCGGTCGAAGATTGGGCCAATGACGGCCCGCCGCTCACCTACGGCGCAGCGCGCGAGGCATTTGAGGATTTTTTTGGGAACGATGTGACAGGCAGCGGCGCATGGCGCGTTGGCGGTCAGATCATCGATCCGGCAAAGATCACCTGCCCAACGCTTGATATCATCTCAACGGTTGACCGGATTGTGCCTGCGGCCTCCGCAACTGGCCTGCCCAATCGGCTGGTGCTTGGGCTCGGCCATGTCGGGATGATCGTCGGTAGCCGCGCGCCCGAACGGTTGTGGCAGCCACTCGCTGAATTTATGTCCAGTAACGCGTAAAACGGTTACCCAGCCCTGTTAGCAGTTCATATTGTGACAGACCCGATGTTGCAGCAGCACGCGGCAAATCATAATCAAGCATCAGCCAATCACCCTCAGCAAGTGTTGGCTCAGCATCAACGCACACCGCGATCAAATCCATTGATACGCGACCGACTACTGGAAACCGCCCCTTGCCTGCCATACCCTTGCCTGAGAAACCGCGCAAATAGCCGTCGGCATAGCCGAGGTTGAGGATCGCTAGCTCCATATCCTGTGTTGCAGTGAAGGTTGCGTTATAGCCAACGCTATCGCCCGCAGATATTCGGCGGCGCTGCAATATCTGCGCCTCCGGGTAAGCGACCTGCGATATATAACCCACGGCTTCATTACGCGGTGTGCCGCCGTAAAGTGCAAGACCGGGGCGGGTCAGGTCAAACGCATAATCACTGCCAAGGCAAATCCCGGCGCTATTGGCGAGGCTCATCCGCTTTGCACTGGTTACGTCGCGCAGCGCCAAGAATGCCTTTTGCTGCGCAGCATTTTGTGCAACATTTTCATCAGCGCAGGCAAGATGACTCATCAGCGTTTCAATCTGGAGCCCGTCGAGTAGGCCACTTGCGACCTCCGCCACCGAAAGCCCAAGCCGGTTCATTCCGGTGTCGAGCATGACATCGCACGCGCCGCCGCCTGCCACTTTCCAGCGCGCAACTTGTTCAGCCGAATTGAGCGTTGGCCGCGCCTGTGCAACCAATGCAAACGCCATATCCTCCGCGCGAACACCGTGCAGTACCGAAAACGAAACGCCCTCAGGCAAGCGCCCAAGCGCCTGCGCCTCGGCCCAAGTGGCGACAAAGAAATCGCGGCAGCCCGCAGCAATCAGCCGCTCCATCACCGCGCGCGCACCAAGCCCGTAGCCATCGGCCTTAATCGCCGCCCCGCACGCCGCAGCCCCGCTCATGCCCGCAAGCCAGCGCCAGTTCGCGGCCAGCGCATCGCTATCAAGCCGCAGCCGCAAAGGAGGATCAATCATCACTTGCGAGCCGATAGCGGGCGCGTCAATCTCAGTCGAGGATTTCCTTACCCGACGTCTCGGGCAGCCAGATCAGCGCGACGACAAATGCCATCGCCGTCACCCCGACCATATACCATAGCCCTGAATAGGCGTCGCCCGTTCGCGCGACGATATACTGCGAGATATAGGGCAGGAACCCGCCAAAATAACCCGTTCCGATATGATAGGGGATCGACATTGAGGTATAGCGAATCCGCGCCGGAAACATCTCAACCAGGATTGCCGCAACTTGGCCGTAAGTCATCGCCGAGAGGCCCACCATGAGCGCAACCGCAAGGACGATCTTCCACGGCTGGCGCTTGGCCGGATCAGATTTGTCAGGATAGCCCGCCGCCTCAAGTGCTGCGACATAGGCCTTTTCATCAAAGCCCTGAACCACGGTGTCGCCAACCTTGATCGACACAGTTTCGCTTGGTGATTTGCTGTAACCAATTCCGCGTTTTGTGAGGAAATTGAGCGCCTTGGCGCATTCGGTCGTGTGCGTCCGGTTGAGCACGTTGAAATCACAATCAGGGAGCGACAGCGTGACAGGCGATGTCCGCATCGCACGTTCGAGATCGGGGTTGGCGGCGTTGGCCATCATGTGGAACAGCGGGAAGACTGACAGCATCGCGAGCGCGTAACCCGTCAGCAGCAATTTCTTGCGGCCAACCTTGTCGGACAGCCAGCCGAAAAATACGTAAAACGGCGCCGCAATCGTTGCGCCAATCGCCATATATACCAGCGCATCAGTCTCAGGCACACGCGCAGGGCCGGTCAAGAAATAGAGCGTACCGAACTGCGAGGTATAATAAATCACCGTCAGCCCCGCCGCAACGCCGAACATCGCGACAAAAATGCGCTTCACATTTCCGGGATATTTGAAGCTATCAACGATCGGATTTTTTGAGGTCGTCCCCGCCGCCTTCATCGCCTGAAACACTGGGCTTTCAGAAAGTTTGAGCCGGATCCATAGCGAGATGGCGAGCAGCAGAAGCGAGATCGCAAACGGCACGCGCCAGCCCCATGCCTCAAAACTTTCAGGCGTCATCGCCGTCCGCGTCGTCAGCACAACCACCACCGCCAGCAGAAATCCGCCAGCAACCGAGGCCTGAATCCAGCTTGTATACTGCCCGCGTTTTCCGGGCGGCGCATGTTCAGCAACATAGATCGCCGCGCCGCCATATTCGCCGCCGAGCGCCAGTCCCTGCAAACAACGCATCAACAAGAGGAGTGCGGGCGCCCATAGCCCAGCGGTCGCAAAGGTTGGCAGAAAGCCAATCGCCGCCGTCGCCCCGCCCATCAGCGTGATCGTCACAAGGAAGGTGTATTTCCGCCCGATCTTATCGCCGAAATAGCCAAACAATATTGCCCCAAACGGTCGCACACCAAAACCAGCGCCAAAGATCGCAAGGCTCGCCAGCGTCGCGGCAGTCGGGTTGTCCGAAGGAAAAAACAGCTTGCCGAGCAGTGCGGCCAAAATCCCGTAAACGAAGAAATCATACCATTCGAACACAGTGCCAAGCGATGACGCCGTAATCACCAGCCGATCCCGCTTGATATCAAGCCCTTTATCTTCGCTGACTGCCGCGCTCGCCATGCTGATCCTCCCAAATGCTTTTAACGGGCTTTATGGTTGAATTGCGCCGCTATGCAAGCCCGCGCTTGTCGTGCTGGGTAACCTCTGGCAGCATCGGCCAAATGGACATGCGCGAAATCATGATGATCATCGGCGACGATGAACCCGCGAGCCAGAGCGTTACCGCAACTGGCCCTGTCTGGCTCTGGCGCGCTGAGCCACCCGCCAAGGGATCATGGCATTTCCTGACGATTGCGGGCGAGGCCGCCACCGCAATCCGAAACACCGCTGGCGGACGCAGCGGCGGCTGGGGCTCAGTCCGCGTGACGGCGACGATCGGTAAGACCAGTTGGCAAACCTCGCTGTTCCCGAACAAACAGCAGGGCGGCTATATGCTCCCCCTGAAGGCCGATGTGCGCAAACGGGAGGGCGTCAATGAGGGCGATGTAGTGAGCGTGTTAATGTGCTTGAATTAGTCAACCTTCGCTCGTCTCGCATCGTCTGAAGGGGCCGAGCGATTCAATAACGAGGGCCATATCCTGTGTTGATGATCAACGCGTCAAAACGACCAATATCACCAATAATAGCAGGAAAATACCAACAATAGATGCCGTAATCATTGATGGGTTGATTGCGAATGTCGCTTTGGCCTGTTCACGCACACGACCGATCAGTTCAGGCCATGTGTAACTCACAAAATCACCCTGACTCATGATGCTCACAAGTTTTCCGTTGTCGTCAACGACTGGCAAGTGGCGAAATCGGTCATTCGACATTTGCCGCAACCAATCGAGCAGATTATCCTCGCTCCTCGCCAATTTCAGGTCGGTTGTCATGATCATACTGAGCGGCGTAGTCATCGGATCAAGCCCCTTATTGATCAGCCGCCGCATAAAATCACGCTCAGTTACTATGCCAATCGGTTTGAAATCCGGGCTGATAACAACGGCCGCCCCATAGTTTTTATCACTCATAGCCTGTGCAGCGTTAAATACGGTTTCATCAGGACGAAACGTCATGACAGAGGATTTGGAGGAAAATTCCGCGCGATCTTTGATTTTCATCGGTTGTGCCTAGTGAGGAGTGATATCCTGATCTTTGAAGTAACGTAATTTTTGAGCAAAAACTACTGACATGTAAATTTTCCGCCAAGCGTTTTGCTGATCTCGGCATTTTATGACGAACTGCGGCTTGTCCGAAGACATCTCTTAGCGCTTACTATTCAAACCCCACAAACACGCTCGCCTCGGCAACCGACTTGCGCTCCGACACCACCGCATTGGCGGGGAAGCTGTCATCGGGCCAGCCGAGCGCGATGCTTTTCATGATGATTTGATCATCGGCAATCCCGGCATGTTCGCGCACGACGGGGGATTGCATGATCCCCTGACTGTTGATCACCGCGCCCAGCCCGCGCGACCAGGCCGCGTTGACGAGTGCTGTCGCGACCGCACCGCAATCAAACGGCGTATCGTCGCTGCCATCGCAGACGCGGTCATAAGTAATAATCACACAGACCGGCGCATCGAACTGGCGAAAGCCGCGCAGCACCCAATCCTGCCGCGCGTCAGCATCATCGCGCGCGATCCCCATCGCGGAAAAAAGCTGCTTGGCAACGCCCACCTGCCGATCCCGGTGCGGCCCGGCAAACGCCTGTCCAGTGCGAAACTCGCGCGATTGCGGCACGCCCGCGATCATCCGTTCAGTATTGCCAGCGCGGATACGGTTGAGCGGCTCGCCCGTGACGACAGTAAAGTTCCAAGGCTGCGTATTCATCGAAGACGGCGCCCGCATGGCGAGCGCAAGGATTTCCTCAATCAGCGCGCGGGGGACGGGATCGGGTTTGTAGCCCCGGATACTCCGGCGACCGAGGATAACTTCGTCAAATTGCATGGGTGGCTCCGTGGGGGTGGGGGATGGCGGGGGTTATCGGGGATTGGGATTAATGGCTAGTGGGAGGAGTTGATCGGCCTTCACCGCAAATCCTGCATCTCGCCAATAAGCTCAAGGGTGTGGTATGCAACATCTTGGTCATAGTCGACAGATCGAGACTGACGATAATAAGCACTCACGTCATAGTTCAAACCAATCGCGCCCAAACGGATTTGTCCCTCTGCTTCGATGCGCGCGATTACAGTGCGTAGGTGACGAATGAGATACGCTTCACCGTTCTCCATCAGCGTAGAATCGTCAACTGGTGCGCCATCGCTGACCACAATCAAAATTTTACATTGCTCTTCTCTCGTCAACAGATCCTTCTCGGCCCAGAGAATGGCTTCGCCGTCTACATTTTCCCTCAGAATGTTGGGATCGAGCATCGTCTGCCAAGATTCGTCGGCCCACTCCGGTTCGTCAAAATCTTTGTAAGAAATATGCAGCAGCGCGCACAGACGTCCGGGCCGTTTTGGTCGTTTGGCGTCAAGCCACTTTTGTCTAGCAAAGCCGCCATGCCAACCTGCGGTCGAGAACCCCGCAATTGCAACTTTAGCACCCGCGTCGCCTAAGTCGTCGGCAACACGTCGAAGGCCTGCAACCGTCCATGCCATGGGCTTGCCTTTCAAGGAGCCGGACTGGTCGACAAGAACGAGTATAGCAGTATTTCCCAATTCAATAGCCTGGGGCCGCTGCCAGCTCCTCATCTCTTCATATCGGGTTTTCGCAGACGCGATTTGGGCAAGCCACAATTCTTTTGAAAGCTGAAAATGTGCCCTCATATTATCAAGGCTCAGCGCTAGTAAACGAGCTCGAACTTCACTGGCGGGGAGATCAACATCGAACTCGGCAGTGTAAATTTTGTATTGCTCATCAAGTGGGCCGTCGTCCACCGGGCCTCGGTGTCTTCTTCGGCGTTTAAACGCAGCCCAGAACATCCAAATAAATAATGCCCCGGTCAGAATGAATTGGAGGATTTTATCTATATTTGGGCTAGTCTCGGGCAAGTATCTCTCCACCGTTACAATCTTTGCCAAATTTCCCGGCTGATAAAAACTCGCCTACCGCAACACTACCCCGCCGGATACATCCGCTTCGCGTGTATAACCGTCAATATATCAATCTCTTCCTCTGGTGCGATGCGATAGACGATCAGATATGGCAAGCCCGTTACCTTAAACTCACGTGTGCCCGCGACGTCGCCTTCATGGCCGAGTTTGGGAAATTGGCCAAACATCAGCACAGTCTGGCGAATGCGCGAGATAACGCGTTCGGCGGCGCGTTCATCATCGACGGCGATCCAGTCCTTGATGGCGCGAAGATCATCCTGCGCCTGCGGCGTGAAGTTAACCTTCAAGGCCGAGATCGCGCCAGACTTTATCTGCGGGGATTAACGACGCACGATCATTGGCCTGCTCAAGCCCACGTTCGACCTTCACCTGCTTCCACGCCGCATGGCCGGGGGCGACGGGTTCATCACTGTCGGCGATGTTGTGAGTAGGAGGGACAGTCGCAACTTTCATATTCATGATTTATCCTAATCCCGAATGCTCTGCAAGCTGCGCGCGCCACACACCTCACCCCCGCCGCGCATATCCTTCGGGCAATTCATCGCCTGCGCGCGGTGGCTCCCCGCCTGATCGGTTCATGAAGCGATCAAACGCTTCGAGATCGGCACGCTTGGCGCGTTCCTCGAAAAAATCCATTGTTTCCATGGCTGACAGCTTTTCGGCAACAGCTGTCGCGATAAGCTGGTTCATACTTGTGCCGTCGCGTTTCGCGGCACGTTCAACGCCTGCCTTGATTGATCGCGGCAGACGCAATTGGATAACAGCGGGCTTATTCATCGCATTTTCTCCAAAGCCTGACTTGGTAGCCAGCACCCTATTCCGAACTGAAGCGGCGCATCGCCAAAATCGCGCCGATTGAAGGTTATAATTGCATCAGTATTCGCATTGATCGCAGCCTCCAAAACCATTTCATCCGCCGGATCGCGCGTTTGTGGTCGCCAACGATAATCAACAAATACGGGCTGGGCGAAGAATATCAGTGCATCTATCGTCAATTCGACTTCAGCCACCGACGCCCCAGACGCCAGCAAATGTTCCGGACGCTTCAAAACTGCCTCATACTCCAGCACCAGCGCGACCGAAACCGCCACTTCAATCTCCCGGCGGCGCACCATCCGCAAAAGTTCAGCCGATGCGCCCGATGGGCTGCGCATCGCCGCAACCATGACGTCGGTATCGAACACGAACTTCATACTACGGGCAGTACTATGGGTAAAGGAATTTGCAAGCCGGGTTTGTCGCGCCCCTCACTCCACCGTCACCGACTTCGCCAAATTACGCGGCTGATCCACGTCCGTGCCCTTCGCGCAGGCCACATGGTAGGCGAGCAATTGCACGGGCACGGCATAGACCAAGGGCGCAATTAGCGGGTGGACGCTGGGCATTTCGATTGTTGCCATGCAGCCTTCGCCCGCCTCGGCAATTCCTTCGGCGTCGCTGATTAGGACGACCTTGCCGCCGCGCGCGCGGACTTCTTGCATGTTGCTGACGGTTTTTTCAAACAGTGGCCCGCTGGGCGCGAGAACGATGACGGGGACGGCTTCATCGATCAGTGCAATCGGGCCGTGTTTCATTTCGCCGCTCGCGTAGCCCTCAGCATGAATATAGCTGATTTCCTTGAGCTTTAGCGCGCCTTCAAGTGCAAGCGGATAATCGGGCCCGCGCCCGAGATAAAGCACGTCGCGCGCGGGCGCAATCAGATGCGCCATCGCGGCGATATCAGCGTCATGCGCAAGCGCTGCGTTGATCGCGGCGGGGGCTTCGGTGAGATGCTTGACGACCTCCTGCTCCTCCGCGCGCGTCATCTTTCCCTTTACGACGGCGAGATGCGCGGCGAGCGCGGCGAGCACGGCAAGCTGACAACTAAACGCCTTAGTTGAGGCGACGCCAATCTCCGGCCCGGCGTGGGTGGGGAGGAGGAGATCGGCCTCACGCGCCATGCTGCTGGTCGGCACGTTGACGACGACGGCAATCTTCTGACCCGCTGATTTGGCATGGCGCAGTGCCGCGAGCGTATCCGCCGTTTCGCCCGATTGCGAGATGAAGAGGGCTAGCCCGCCCGCCTCAAGCACGGGATCGCGGTAACGAAACTCGCTGGCGAAATCCAAATCAACGGGTACGCGCGCGAACGTCTCAAACCAATATTTGGCGACCATGCCAGCGTAAAAGCTCGTCCCGCAGGCGACGATGGTGACGCGGTTGATGCTGCTCAGGTCAAAATCCATCTGCGGCAGCGCGACCTGCTGCTCAAGCGGGCGGATATAGGAGGAGAGCGTTTGTGCAACCACGGTGGGCTGCTCGAAAATCTCCTTCTGCATATAATGGCGATAATTGCCCTTTTCGATCGCCGCCGCTGACACGCCCGAAGTGGTCACTTCGCGAGTGACGGGGTTATTGTCCTTGTCAAAAATCTCTGCACCTGCGCGAGTGATGATCACCCAATCACCCTCATCAAGATAGGCGATTTTCTGCGTCAGCGGCGCAAGCGCGAGCGCGTCTGATCCGAGATATGTCTCGCCGTCGCCGTAACCCACGACGAGCGGCGAACCCAGCCGCGCGCCGATTAGGAAATCGGGGTGCTGGCGGAACGCAATGGCGAGCGCGAAGGCACCGCGCAGGGTTGGCAGCACAGCCTTCACAGCCTCTGCGGGAGAAAGCCCCGCCTCCACCTGTTCGGAAACCAAATGCGCGACGACCTCAGTATCAGTCTCACTCTCAAACGTCCGCCCGCGCGCGATCAGGCCGTCCCGCAGCGACTTGAAATTCTCGATGATACCGTTGTGGACAAGTGCCACCTCGCCCGTGGCGTGGGGATGCGCGTTGCTCGTCGTCGGCGCGCCGTGCGTTGCCCAGCGGGTGTGCGCGATGCCGATATTGCCCGGCGCATCATTGCCTTTCAGCTCAGTAACAAGGTTCGCAAGTTTGCCCTGCGCGCGCCGGCGAATGAGCTGGCCGCCGTCGATGGTGCAGACGCCCGCGCTGTCATAGCCGCGATATTCCATTCGCTTGAGCCCGTCGACCAGCCGGTCAGAGACTGGGTTTTTGCCAACAATTCCAATAATTCCGCACATGGGGTTACACTCACTCTAAAGTTGATAGGGGACGCGGATGCCCGGCATCTCTGCTGGAAAATCCTTGGTGTTTCGGGTGATAAGGATCGCGCCGTTCACTTGAGCGGTTGCGAGAATATACGCGTCCATCAATTTCATGCGAGAGCGATAACGGATATCCGCCGCCGCCGCCGCAATCCGAGCGTCCAGTTCGACAATTTCGAAATTGGAAAGCGCTTGACGCACAGTGTCACGCGCATCGAGCGCTTCACCCGCAAGGATTTCAGTCCAGACGATGCGGCTCATGCGATGGGTTTTATAGCGTGCTAACTCGGCAATCCCCTGTGGTTTGCGCTTGAGCCAGTCGATCACGATATTGGTGTCAAAAAAAGGGTCGGACACTGATTAGATATCTTCGTAGGGTCGGCGGTCTTCGCGCATCGCCAGTTGATATTCAACACCGTCCGGAATGTCATCGCGATCAGCCCATAGTCCTGCCCAGCGCTCGATCCAGTCATTATTATCCGCATTATGAACCAAATGAAGCTTGATCGCGTCGCGAATTTCCGCCGCGCGCGATTTGCCCTGACGCTTGGCCAAGGCATCGAGTTTCTCGATATCATCGTCAGGAATATCGGTCAGGATTCTCATTTTTGGCTAGCCTCGTACACTATGACCTGTGGATATTTGCCCGCAACGATATTGAGGTAAATTTGCCGCTGTCGATCATCATCTTTATCGAACATATCCGGTGATTCAGCACGAACCTCTTTATAATCATCATCCCAAGGCCGCGTCCATTCGGCGCGTCGTTTCCGATCATAGTCAGAGGCATCGATTTCAATCCCGTGCCGCGCCCACAGGCCAAAATATTTCTCAAAACCTTCCTTGCCGCTTGCCTCAAGATAGTTAGAGACGGCTTCGCGCAACACAGCCGCGCGCGACTTACCATCGCGCTTCGCGATTTCATCAAGCTTGCGAACATTATCCGCCGGGACATCTACAAGGAATCTGCCCATAATGATATACTGATATCATATCATGATATCATGTCAAGACTGCTTTCTGTGGATCGATTCACGCGCGTCTGCGTTTCACTACAGGAACGGAGTTTTTATGTCAGCAACGGTGAAGCGCGATTTGCGTACAGGTGATCCAATTTGGCTTGATCGCAAGCTGCCCCCGATCAATAATAATCCGCTAACGCGGTCAATTTCGTGTGATGTTCTGGTCGTAGGGGCAGGCATTTCAGGCGCGATCATTGCCGAGGCGTTGAGCGATGCTGGTCTGAAAGTGGTGATCGTTGATCGGCGCGGTGCAGTGCAGGGCTCAACTGCGGCATCAACCGCGCTGCTCCAGTATGAAATTGATACGCCGCTTTCGGTGCTTTCCAAACGGATCGGGCGTAAGCGTGCTGAACGTTTGTGGCGGCGGTCTCGGCTGTCGGTTGACGCTCTGCGCGAACGCACCCGCAGCCTTGGAATTGAGGCCGATCAAGACAATCGCGATTCGCTGTATCTTTCGGGCAATGTCCTTGGTTCGCCCGCGTTAGAAGAAGAGGCCGACACGCGTCTCCGCGCTGGTTTCGACATTAGTTTTTTGAAGCCTGCTGCGGTGTTTGAACGTTACGGCATCAAAAACCGTTCGGCGATTGTCAGCCGCGACAATTTTATCGCCAATCCCCGTTTGCTCGCGGCGGGATATTTGAACGCAGCCATCGCGCGTGGGGCAAAGCTTTATGCGCCCGTTGAGATTGCAGATGTTTCAGCCGGAGAAACGGGCGTGATCGCCGCAACCGCCAGCGGCCAAGAGATTAAGTGCGAGTCGTTGGTGTTTGCCACCGGATATGAAATGCCAAAGGGCATCCCGCGCAAAGGCAATAAAATCATCTCAACATGGGCGATTGCCACCAAAGCCCAGCCACGCAAAATCTGGCCAACTGGCTGCATCATTTGGGAGGCCGCAGACCCCTATCTCTACATCCGCACCACGCCAGACGGAAACGTCATTTGCGGTGGTGAGGATGAGGAAATTTCGGATGCCTCCGCGCGCGACGCCCTTAATGATGAGAAGACAAAGCGACTGGTTGAAAAACTGGGCGCGTTGCTGCCGATGATTGATCCGGCTGCCGAACATAGCTGGAGCGGATCATTTGGCGATTCAGCCACAGGCACCCCGACCATCGGGCGCATCCCGCATATGCCGGGATGTTATGCCGCAATGGGATACGGCGGCAACGGCATCACCTTTTCAATGATGGCGGGGCAAATGCTGCGCACCATGATCACTGGCCACACCGACACGGATAGCGATCTGGTTTCGTTTCACCGGAGTTTTTGAGGGGTTCAGAGCGCAGTGACTTGAAGTTAAATTTCAGTCCGGGGTTGAAGGTGATACGATCAAGTTGGGTCATCGGATGCGCCTTTCGGAGAGAAAGGTTATGCGAGATTTGGTGGAAATACCAGTGTTTCGTGATGCGCCCTTTGTGGCTTTGTGCCTTTGTGTGAGTCCAATTTTCGAGCGTTCGGGCTGGCGGATAGGAGGGATTTATTTCACACGAAGACACGAAGGCACGAAGAGAGCAGATTGAAATTAAACCATGCTATTACTTGGCAGCGTCGTCATTGCGAGCGAAGCGCGGCAATCCAGTGGCAACGGTGGGACTAGATTGCCGCGCTTCGCTCGCAATGACGGATTTAAATTGACCTAATCTTGTCGTCGTACAAGTGTAAAGTTGCCGACTTTTGCCCTGATATCAGGTCAAGAGCTTGCTGCCACAGCCTGCATAGTAAACCCTATAACGATCAAAGTAAGACCCAATGCAGTCAACCAAACGGATCGGTTTGCTGTTTTGCGATCAGCAGACACTGCTGTGTAGGTAATTTTAGCGAGTGTTTTAAGATCAGTAGCTAAAGCGGCAACGGTCTCCGACATTTCCTCGAAGCTCGATTGAGCGGCACGGTGGCTAAAGCTACCGCTTTGCGGTTGCCATCGTCCTTCATTTATATCGCCATCACGCCAATCTGCCTGATTGGCAATATCGGCTAGCCAGCCTTCAGTATTTTCATGATTATCCAATACTCCTTGGACAGTATCAAGGCGATTCTGAGCTTCATTCCGGAGACGTCGTTGCAGTAGAAATAAATCAATGCCTAAAATTAGTACACCGAGCACATCTATGGCTAGGCCCAAGACTGCGAAGTTCATTTTATGCTCCCCGCCTTCTTCTTCCGCATCGCCTCATTGAACCGATCTGCCCAGCCTGCCTTCGCCGATTGCTCCGCGCGCACCAGCCGCAGCTCGCCGTCGGCCACATCCTTCGTCACCGTGCTGCCAGCGCCCACAATCGCCCCCGCGCCAATCTTCACCGGCGCGACCAGCGCTGAATTGCTGCCAATAAACGCACCCGCGCCAATCACCGTTTGATATTTGAAATAGCCGTCATAGTTGCAGGTGATTGTGCCAGCACCAATGTTTGCGCCTGCGCCCACATCTGCGTCGCCGATATAGCTGAGGTGGTTGGCCTTTGCGCCTTTACCCATCCGTGCTTTTTTGACCTCGACGAAATTGCCGACCTTGGCCTTTTCCTCCAGCACCGCTCCGGGGCGAAGGCGGGCATAGGGGCCGACTTCGCAGTGCGCGCCGATGGTTGCGCCTTCGATATGGCTGAAGGCGCGGATTTTGGCGTGGTCGGCCACGCTCACGCCGGGGCCGAAAAAGACATTGGGTTCGATAAGGACGTCGCGGCCAATCATAGTGTCATAGGCGAACCAGACGGTCTTTGGCGCGATCAGCGTTGCGCCGTCATCCATCGCGCGGAGGCGGCGGCGCTGCTGCCATTTCCCCTCGACGCCTGCGAGTTCGGCGCGGCTGTTGATGCCTGTGACATCGAACGGATCGGTTTTCACTACCGCGCAGTGGCGGCCATCGGAATTGGCAATATTGACGATATCAACCAAGTAAAACTCCTTCGCCGCATTATCATCGGTGACGCGGGCGAGGAGGCCGAACAAGTCACGCGCCCTAACCGCCATCAGGCCCGAATTGCAGAGGCGGCAGGCCCGCTCTTCTGACGTCGCATCCTTATGCTCGACCATTTTGGTGATGTAATCGCCGTCGGTAATCACCCGTCCGTAAGACTGGGTATCATCAGGCTCAAACGCCAGTACGACTACCGCTGGCGCATCGGCCGCATTCAGTCGGTCAATCATCCCCTGCATTGTGGACGTCGGCACGAACGGCACATCGCCGTAAAGGATCAGGACATCGCCGTCGAAGCCACCCAGCGCATTTTCAGCCATTTGCACTGCATGGCCCGTGCCATATTGCGGCTCCTGAACCGCAAGTTCAGCCGATCCAGCCAACGCTTTTTCAAGCTGATCTTTGCCGCTACCGACCACGACAACTTTCTTGGCAGGAGTGAGTGCGTCCACCGCGTCCATCAAGTGCATCAGCATTGGCCGCCCCGCAATCGGGTGAAGCACTTTGTGAAGATCGGATTTCATCCGGGTGCCCTTGCCCGCAGCAAGGATGATGGCGGCGATAGGTGTGTCTGTCATAGAGCGTGCCATTGCCACCAAATGCTTGCCATTTCTATAGGGGGCTGACACGGGCGTAGGATGGCTGATTTTCCTTTTGATATCGTCGGATTTGATCTTGACGGCACCTTGCTCGACACGAGCGGTGACCTGACCGCTGCGGTCAACCACACGCTGGCGCTCGCTGGCAAACCGCTGCTGACCATAGATGAGGTCAAGCCTATGATCGGCGGCGGCGCGAAGATGATGCTTGAGTACGGCCTCAAAGCCAGCGGCGGGATTGCCGAAGATGAGTTCCGCCCGCTTTATCGCGCGATGATGGCTTATTATACTGAACATGTTTCAGTGCATACGCAGCCCTTTCCCGGCGCGGTCGTGCTGCTTGATCAGCTTGACGTGATGGGGGTGCGTTACGGCGTGGTCACCAACAAGTTTGAAAGTCTGGCGAAGCAGGCGTTGGCCGATCTTGGCCTGCTTGAGCGGATGGTCGCGGTGATCGGCGTTGATACGCTCGGTAAGGAACGTGCTAAACCAAAGGGCGATACGATCACCGAACTGATCACGCGGTGTCAGGCTCTGGGAAGCGGCCCGCGTGCGGTGTTCATTGGCGATTCAATCTATGACACGATGGCAGCCAAAGCGGCGGGCGTGCCAAGCGTGGCCTGTGCGTTTGGCTTTTTGATGCACTCACTTGAAGAAATGAATGCCGACGCGGTGATTGGTCATTTCGATGAATTGATCGGGGTGCTGCGGGGGTTGGGTTGATTACCGGCGTTCAGCATGATATCTTACGTTGGTCTTACTTATATGGAATACAGCAATGCCCGCCACAGCCACTGTAACAACGACGCTTTCGTCAAAAGGACAAATGGTTCTGCCAAAGGCGCTGCGCGATCTGAAACAGTGGAAACCCGGTGCGCAGCTCATGCTTGAGGACGTGCCAGGCGGTGTGATGGTAAAGCTAGTTGAAACCAAAAAGAAATATACCGTTGATGATCTCGTCGGCATTCTCAAATATGATGGCCCGCCACTTTCGCAAGAGGAAGTTGATCGCAGGATTGATGATAGCATTGCCGAGGAAGTTCGCCAAGGACGATGGTAGCGGTCGATACCAATGTCTTCCTGCGGCTTGTGCTGGATGATGATCCTGAACACACGGAGCGCGCAAGGAATTTAGTCGCAGGGACGCCCTGCTTTGTACCTCTTACCGTCATTTTAGAATCAGAATGGATTTTGCGACGCGTTTATCGCTATTCAAAATCAGCGACCACGCGCGCATTTGAACGGCTGACCAACATCGAAAATATAACTGTAGAGCGTCTGGAAGCAGTCCACCACGCTTTGACACTGACCGAGCAAGGCGTAGATTTTGCCGATGCGCTTCATTTGGCCTCATCAACACAGTGCGAATGGCTCGCCACATTCGACAAGAGCTTCGTTAAATCGGCCAAAGGCGCGACACCGCCCGTCCGCCAGCCCTAACCCCGCCGCCATTTCACCCACAAATGCCGCGCAAGCATCAGCGGGGGCATCCGCAGCCAGTGCGAACGGATGTAGAAGGCAAGCCGCAGAACTTTGCGCGTTTCCTGCCCCCAGCCGCCCCGCGCAAGCAAGCGCCCCATGTAGAAAATATCACCCTTGCGCGCTTCGTAGGTAAGGAACGGATCAACCGGGGTTTCAAACAAATGCTGGCTGAGCCGCAGCGCGCGTGAGACGTGGGGCACTAATCCGTGGAGCCGCGCACGTTCTAGCAACTGCGCCCAATAGTCGGGTGCGTCCCCATGTTCGCGGATCAGGCGGTCGATATCCCACAGGTTGCGCAGGCCGCCGTTCATGTCGCCATCGGCAAATAGATGCGCAACAGCGTGGATCAACATATCGGGCGGGGAGAGCGTGAAGAGCCCATCGCCGAGCGGAACCGCATCAGCAATCAGCGCCGCCGCATCGGGCTTTACGCGCGCTGTCAGCGGCAGAATTGTGTGATGGACATCGATCATCCGGTCACGCGCGGTGTGGATCAACGGGGGCAGCTCGTGCATGTGGGTGCGGTAATAGGCGTCGTCATACGGATCAGGCTTGACCCATTCCCAGCCCGCGCCAAGCAGCGCTGCCTCAACGCCGTCCAGACGGTCACGCGGCACCAATATGTCGAGATCGCCAATCAAGCGCCCGCGCGCCGCATCAAGGCCAGCGGCGGCGAAAGCGGTGCCTTTCAAGAGAATAAGTGGAATGCCTAGTGGCCCAAGTGCACGCCGCGCCATCTCCGCCTCCCACAGGGCGTGGGTACGGCCAACCTCCGCACTCGCTTTGGCCTCAGCAAGGATCGCCGCCGCTTTGGGCGGGACTTTTAACCCCTCAAGCCGCCACGCAAGACTCGCGGTCAGTCGTTCGGCATGGGCAAGGGTGAGGAGCGATGTCCAGCCACGCGCATCAAGGCGCATCGCATAGCCCGGTTCGCTGAGCGTTTTGGTGAGGAGGCGCGCATCAATCATGGCAGTGCCGCCCACAATTCATCCACCAACGCCAGCGCGGTATCGGTGTCAGGATAGTCAATTGCGCAGGCGGGTACTGCGGTGACGAGCCGGCTGAGCGCATCAAATCCAGCCTCACCAAGCGCGGTGTAATTGGTGGACGCCCGTGTAAGCCGCACGAAGGTCTCGCTAGTGCCAATCGGACGAATGTCGCGCGGCAGGCCGTATCCGGGAAAGAGGATCAGCGCGGGGCGGGCGGGATCATTCATCCCCGCAATCGCGGCTTTATCAGGGATCAGGTGGCAGATATCACCCTTTGCGGTGCCCGCTTGCAACGGCCCGAACCGTGTTGCAGGGAGCAGTGCCCGCATCACTCCAATCGCCTCATTCTTGAGGCTGATAGGCCTTGGAAACGGGTGAACATTGCCGCTTACCGGATCAATCAGTGCAAATTCATCCCCCATGAAGCGCCAGCCGCGCGACGCGAGCAGTGCCGACAGCGTTGATTTGCCCGACCCTGACTCGCCCGTCATGATCAGTACCTTGCCGTCTTTTTCCACACTTGACGCGTGAAGCAACAGGAAGCGCCGCTCACCAAGCGCCATCTGAAGATTCATCGCCATTTCGGCTGAAATCAGTCCGTGCGCGAGCGACTGCGGCACTGCCTCGGGCAGGGTATAGTCGCCGCGAATGGCAATTGAGGGCCGGAACAGCCGCCGTCCAAACTTTGCGGCCTCAAGCCGCACGGTGTAATCGGGGATTGGTGACGCAGGTGCTGGGTAATCGCGGTAGAGTGCGTCCACTGCTTCCACTGGCGCGCGCCAATCGCTGCCGATACGAAACGTGCGCGGGCCAATAGTAACGGTCGTGCTATGCCTCATAATTGGGTCACTAGGCCGAGCGTAACCAACTCATCAAGGCGGGCAATCAGCGCGCCCTCCACATCATCCGCCAAATCATAGTCCGCACCAAGCCGTGTGAGCAGTTCGGCCAGCGTCAGCGTGTCATTACCGAAAGCCTTAAAAATTTGCGGAACAGGCTCTGCCACAACATGCGTCGCACCCGACGTGCGGTGGTAAATCGCGCTTAAGCCGTCAAGCATCACCGACTTGAGCGGCAGGCTTACGGCGTAGATTGACGCCCCCATCGCTAGGCCGCGTCAGCGGCCTGGCATTTGCAACGATGCAAAGCAAGTGAAACCACTCTGGCCATATTGCAGGCGGCGGATATAGTTCAAATAGGCTTGGCTTTGGGTGTAGCTGGTGCCCGGAAGCGTGCGGCCTTGCAGCGCTTGCTTCACCTGTTGCCCGGTGAAGGGGCGCGGTGACGGCGCGAACGCGCCTGCAGTGCCCGGCGCAACAAGTGTACCGTCGGCCGCAATAAATTGGCCTGCACGCGCTGGATCAGGCACAGGAATCTGACAATTAAGTACCGATGCCGCCGACTGCGCAAGCGCTGGGCGCACAGTCAACACTGCCGACGCACCCACCGCGCCAAGCATAAGCGCACGACGTCCAGCATCTGGCACCGCGCCGCTTACTTCGCTATCACTGTCCTCATCACGCATTGACTGGCCCCGCAAACGATACTCCGCCCTAATGGCTTAACCGCTTCGCACAGCAAATGTCGAGAGCGTTAACAATCTTTGGCACCAATCGCGCTTGCGCGGCGCGATTGAAACGTTAGGGCAATGCCGCATTAGATAAGACGGAGACATAAAAATGACGATCACTTTCAAAGACCGCGTAGCCATTGTGACTGGCGCAGGCGGCGGACTTGGCCGGGTTTACGCGCTTGAACTCGCCAAGCGCGGCGCAAAAGTGGTCGTCAATGATCTTGGCGGATCGCGGGATGGCACTGGCCATTCGGATGCGGCGCTCAAGGTGGTCGAAGAAATCAAAGCGGCGGGCGGAGAAGCGATGTCAAACGGCGGTAGCGTCACCGAATATGACCAGATGGTCGAAATGGTCGCCAAGGCGAAGGAAGCCTGGGGCGGCGTCCATATTCTCATGAACAACGCGGGCATCCTGCGCGACAAGAGCTTCACCAAGATGGAACCAGCCGATTTTGATCTGGTGGTGAAAGTCCATCTTTCGGGTTCGGCCAACTGCACCAAGGCAGTTTGGGATTTGATGCGCGAGCAAGCTTATGGCCGCATCCTGATGACCGCATCCTCCACTGGGCTTTATGGCAATTTCGGCCAAGCCAATTACGGCGCGGCTAAGCTTGGCCTCGCGGGCCTCACCAAGACGCTGTATCTTGAAGGCGCGAAATATAACGTCCGCGTCAACACGCTTGCGCCAATTGCAGGCACGCGCATGACCGAGGACATCTTCCCGCCTGAAGCCTTCAAAGCATTTGCGCCCGAAAATGTTGCGCCCGCAGCACTTTATCTCGTGTCAGAAGATGCGCCTTCCAACGTGATTATGGGAGCAGGCGCTGGCTTCTTCCACACTGCCAATGTCACACTGACACGCGGGATTATCCTGGACGAAGCTGAACGTACCCCCGAGGGCGTCGCGGCGCATTGGGCCGAAATCACCGACCGTACGGGCGAAACTGTGCCGCAATCCGGCTCTGAGCAATCAATGGCAGTGATGCAGCGGATGCAGGGGCAGTAATCAGCCCTCAACCAGTTTCATAAATCGTCGTTCAACGGGCGCGAGTATTGGGCCGAGCTCGTGCCCGCGTTTGAGAACAACGCCCGCCTCTCCGATCAGCGCCCACATGCCTTGGCGGTTACGCAGGGCCGGGCGCTTTTCGACGCGGTATTCAGGACGTTCGGCGGCGCGGCGAAACGCTGAAAAGGCAGCCACATCGCGCTGCATTTCAATCGCATAATCGCGCCAATGCCCCGCCGCGACCATCCGCCCATAAAGATCAAGGATACGTGTCAATTCAGCGCGATCAAAAACAGTCTGCGCATCTTTGGTAACTGGAAACGGGGTAACGACTCCCATCAGGCGCTTTTCTTATCCTGATTTGCGCTCCGCTCGCCCTCAAGCACAGCCAGCTTTTTCTGGAGTGTCTCAAGCTCACATTTGAGGATTTCAAACTGCTGCGTTGCCGGATCAAACCGCTCGCTGCACGGCGTCCCGTAAGGCACGAAATCCTGCGTTGCAGGCTTCACCTCAACCAGCGTTGAGCGCGCGGGAATGCCAATCATCGTCGCGCCTTCTGGCACGTCTTTGTTGACGACAGCATTGGCACCAACGCGGGCGTTGTCACCAACAATAACGGGGCCGAGTACGGCGGCACCAAGGCTGATGATCACCCCGTTGCCAATCGTTGGGTGCCGCTTTCCGCCTACTCCGCCAGTCGGGTTTGTGCCGCCTA
>JAYTMV010000399.1:0-1684 GCA_043728175.1 Sphingomonadales bacterium | reverse complement strand
TGACAAGCGGATTGCCGATGATTTGGCGGCTGCTGAACGCGCACGCGCTTCTGCGGATGCCAGCGAAGAAACTGTGCGATTGGGTGCGGTTGATGCGCGGGCAGAGGCTCAAGCGATTGCGGCCAAGGCAAAGGCGCAGGCGGCACAAGATGCGGAAAACCGCGTGGCGAAGGCTGATGCGGAAATTACTGCAAACCTTGCTGCCGCTGATGCTGAACTCGCCACCGCACGCAATAAGGCATTGGCAAGCATCGAAAGCGTTGCAGCAGATGCGGCGCAAGATATCGTCGCCAAAATCGCTGGAACCAAAATCAACGCGGCTGATGCCGCCAAGGCAGTGAAGGCAGTGCTCGCCAATGGCTGAAACCGCACATACCGAAGTTCCCGGCGAAGTTCATACTGCACCGAGCGCGCTAGGGCTTGACCCAACCGGTTGGGTCGCGCTGTCGATGATCGCTGTGTTCGCAATCATGCTCTGGAAAAAAGTGCCTGCAATGATCGGCGCGATGCTTGATAAGCAGATTGCTGGCATCAAAGAACAGCTTGATGCTGCATCAAAGCTACGCGCCGAAGCCGAATCGCTGAAGGCCGAATATGAAGCCAAAGCCAAATCGGCGGCAAGTGACGCCGAAGCGATGAAGGTTGCGGCCGCCAAGGAAGCCGATGAAATCGTGGCTCAAGCGCGGGTTGATGCCACCGCGCTCATTGCGCGTCGCGGCAAAATGGCTGAAGATAAAATCGCTGCGGCTGAACGCTCGGCCATTGCTGAGGTTCGGGCGCGTGCCGCTTCGCTGGCCGCTTCTGCCGCAGGGCTTCTGATCGCTGGCGGTCATGATGCAAAAGCTGATAAGCCGCTCATCGACGCAACGATTGCGCGCCTCAACTAAAACCGTAGCATAATCCGTCGCGCTAGTGCGGGCGAGAGACTGTAAACAGCGGTGAGTATCTTCACCATGCCAACATTGGCTTGGGTAGCATTGCTTTCAATCGCGCGCACGAATGCGGCAGCGCAATCAGCAGCAGACATTTTCTTATTGCCCCGCCCCGCCGTCATCTTGGTTTCGACAACGGGTGGCAGCGCCTCAAGCACATGAACATTCGTTCCCGCAAGCTGCGCCCGTAGCGCCATCGTGTAACTGCGCAGGCCAGCCTTAGTCGCGCAATAAATCGGCCCACCTGCACGCGGTGCAATCGCGAGTCCTGACGTGACATTCACAATCATTGCCTCGGGCCTTGCCCGCAAAACTGGCATAAGCCGCGTGATTAAATGCACCGGGGCATTGAGATTGAGAAAGATCGACGCATCATTATCGGCAAGGTCAGGCACAGCCTCACGAAAATCATGATCGCTGCCCGCGCCTGCATTGTTCACAAGGATATCAATCGGCCGCTCGCCAACGCCCGCGAGCAGCGTATCAACCCCAAGGTGCGTTGATAAATCCGCCGCGATCACCTCAAACCCTTCAGCCTGCGCCGCCGCCACCCGCTCAGGATTACGCCCCGAGGTGATCACGGTCGCGCCCTTCGCCTTTAACTGGCGGATGAGCTGAAGCCCAATACCGTCAGTGCCGCCTGTTACCAATATGGTCTTGCCGCTGATCTGCATCTATTGTCTCCTCTTCCACTGATGAGTATCGACTTGCAATCCGATGTCCACCCCTGACGCCCCTGATCGCTTTCATGA
>JAYTMV010000398.1:0-2307 GCA_043728175.1 Sphingomonadales bacterium | reverse complement strand
ACGGCCCGACTGGCTAATTGTTGTTGGCGACGTCAACTCAACCGCTGCCGCCGCGATGGTCGCGGCAAAACTCCATATCCCTTGCGTCCATTTGGAAGCAGGCCTGCGCAGTGGTGATCGGCGGATGCCAGAAGAGATTAACCGGCTCGTCACCGACGCGATTGCCGATGTGCTGTGGACGCCGTCACCTGATGGGGACGCAAACTTGATCGGTGAGGGTTGTGATCCCGCCCGAATTACGCGTGTCGGCAATATCATGCTCGACAGTTTTGAAATGGTGCGCCCAGCAATTGAAGCGGCTGATGTCGCTGGAGAGCTTGGGCTGAGCGTCGGCGGTTACGGCGTTGTGACGCTCCACCGCCCAAGCAATGTTGATGAGGATGGCCCGCTGACTGAACTGGTTAGCGCGTTGATCGCGGTGCAGGCGCGCTTGCCGCTTGTCTGGCCAGTTCATCCCAGGAGCGCCAAACGACTGGCCGAAACCGGGCTTGATAAGAAGCTCGAAGCGGCAGGCGTCAAATTGATCGAACCGCAGCCCTATATTCGTTTCATGAGCCTTGTTCTCGGTGCGGCGGCGGCGATCACGGACTCGGGCGGCATTCAGGAGGAAACGACTTATCTCGGCATACCCTGTCTTACTCTGCGCGAAAATACCGAACGGCCAATCACGATTGATGAGGGCACCAATCAGCTTGTGACAGCGGCTTCGCTCATGGCTGATTTGGGCGCAGCACTCGCTCGCCCAAAGCATCAGCGCGAGCGGCCTGAATTTTGGGATGGTGAGACGGCTGCGAGATGCGTAGCTGACTTGCGGCGGCGCAACGCGCAATAAAACCTATCTCATCCGTCACGATACTCCGTCAACACATCGCCAAGCGCGTCCTCAAGTGGGCCAAGCCACGGCGCAAACATCTGCCATTGTTCGGTGCCGCTAGTGAAGATGGGCTGGCGTACTTGTTCCGAACTTGGCGTCCGCACCGCACGGTCATTTTTGTAGAAGCTGAGGCACGCCTCCTCAAACGGGAGGCCGAGCGCATCAAGCAAGCGGCGCGTTTCGGCTTCGCTGTCTGCCACCATATCCTCATAAATTACGCGAACGACGCGGCCTGGGGCGACCACGTCAACATGGCGCATCAGGCGCACGTAATCGGCATAATAATGGCCAATATCGGACAGGCTGTAGCTGAAATTCTGGCCGCGCGCGAAATGCTGTTTGAAGTTTGAGAAACAACACCCCATCGGATGCCTGCGCGCATCGATGATCCTAGCATTGGGCAATATCGCCAAAATGAGCGCGATATTGATCCAGTTGTTGGGCAGTTTATCAATGAAATACGGCTTATCACTCTTACGTTGGATACGCGTCGTTTCAAGAAAGCTTTCACCCATTCGGCGCAGTGCATCGGCGGTTGCGGTTGTTAACCGCTGTGGCCATTGATCAATCCCGCCAAGCCGCCCGGCGATTGCAGGAATATCGGGAAGCTCCATCGTTCCTTCGACCATGCTGTGGCTCGACAGGATCTGTTCGATCAATGTTGACCCGGCGCGCGGCATCCCAAGGATGAAAATTGGATCGGCGGCAGGGCTGCCATGGCCAGCGCGCGCGGCGAGAAATTCAGGCGTGAGCAGCGCAATCGCCGCGTCAACATGCGCCGTCGTCACGCCCGCATCATAGTCTATGTTCGCACGGCGCAGCGCATTGCCTTGGTCATAATGGCCAAAGGCGGTATCGGCGATGCGGCGATCCTCATACGCTTTGCCAAGCGCAAAGTGGAGGTGAAAACGGTCTTCGTTGCTCAAATCATTCTTGCCGAGCGCACCCTCCATCGCAGCGATATCCCCGTCATCAAACTTGACCGTTTTGAGATTGGCGAGGCTCCACCATGCTTCACCAAGCTGCGGGGCAAAGCTGATCGCATTGCGGTAAGCGGTGATACTGTCGGCCTGCCGCCCTACCGTTTTGAGCGCATGACCGTAAGACATCCAGATTTTGGGATGCTTGGACGCGCGTTTGAGGACATGTTCGTAAAGCTTGATCGCTTCGTCATAATTGCCAACCTGGCCCATCGCCGCCGCGCGCAGATTGGCATTGCCAACATCATCGGGTTCATATTCGATCAGCGTGTCAAGCTCAGCCAGCGCATCCTTCACCCGGTGTTGGCGGTAAAGCACCGTCGCAAGGTTTGAACGTGCGGCCAAGAAACCCGGTGCAAGCACAATCGCACGGCGGAGCAAGGTTTCGGCATCCTTGTAACGCCCGATCCGCCCCGCAACCTCGGCCATCATGCGGATCGCGGCAACATCAAA
>JAYTMV010000397.1:0-9478 GCA_043728175.1 Sphingomonadales bacterium | reverse complement strand
ACACCGAATTTGGCTCAACCGGACTCCCCCTCTCCCCGGCCCTCTCCCCTGAAGGGGAGAGGGAGACGTTTGCCAACGCTGCCGAAACCGCAGCGCGCTTGTGCAAGGCTGATCTCGTCACCGGGATGGTCGGCGAATTTCCTGAGCTTCAGGGGATCATGGGCGGCTATTACGCCCGCGCGCAGGGGCACGGCGACGCGGTGGCCGATGCGATCCGTGATCATTACAAGCCAGTCGGGCAGGGCGATGACGTGCCCACCGCACCCGTGACGGTGGCGGTGAGTTTGGCGGATAAGCTGGATACGCTGGTTGGGTTTTTTGCCGTTGGTGAGCGGCCCACAGGTTCAAAAGATCCGTTCGCTTTGAGGCGTGCATCGTTGGGTATCATCCGGCTGTTGCTGACTTCCGGATTACGGGTTTCGCTTAGCGAACTCATTCGAGAGGCGCGTTCATTATTGGTCGAGTCGCTCGCAAAGTCATACTACGTGGTGAGCTACGACGATGAAGCTGGAAGTGATGAAGCAGTGGCCGTTTCACCTTCACGACCTTCGAGATGGGGCGAAGGCGAGGTTGTTGCGCTGGATGAGTCGATCAAGCCAGAAGAAATGCAGGAGTTCGATGGCATATATTACCCTGCTTTCAGCCGCGATTACCTTGATTTGAACGGCTTATCAAATATCCGAGTTGAATCTCTCGTCGACGTTGTTGGAAACGGCGTTCAGTATTTCACTGATCGGCTGGAGGAAGCCGAACGGCGCGACGGAGTTCGGGCAGATCTAATTCGAGCTATCGTGCCCAAAAACTATGTGAAAATTGATATAACTGCGACCGTAACCGGAGAACCAGAGCGAGTGCGCGGGCTAGGTGTAATGAGCTTTAGAACGCGGAACTGGGGATATCTTGATGATCTCGTCGATATACTCGCACGGGTGAAGGCTTTGCAGGCGTTTGTGGGGACTGACGCAGGCGCGAACTTGCTCGCCGGGTATAAGCGCGCGGGGAATATCCTCAAATCCTCCCCCTCCGGGGGAGGGGAACCAGCGAAGCTGGTGGAGGGGCAGAGTGAAGGTGTCACTCCGTCAGACGTTCAGGAAAACTTGGCTGTGCCCCTCCACCATCCTGCGGATGGTTCCCCTCCCCGTTCCGGGGAGGAATTAGCGCTCCAATCCGCGCTCGACACTGCCGAACCCCTCGCCACCTCGGCGATTGCGCGTGAGGACTTCGAGGGTGCGATGTCCGCGCTCTCAACGCTGCGCGCGCCGATTGATGCGTTCTTTGAGGGCGTGATGGTCAATGATCCCGATCCGCAAAAGCGGGCGTATAGGATAGGATTGCTCGAACGGTTCGTAAACGCGGTGCACCGCGTGGCCGATTTCTCGAAGATTGAGGGCTAGTCCCCTCTCCCCTTCAGGGGAGAGGGTTAGGGAGAGGGGACTGTCTTCGTTAACAAAACAGGGCCGATGGATTGGGAACTCCCCCTCTCCCCGGCCCTCTCCCCTGAAGGGGAGAGGGAGTAAAGAATGACCCAATATGTGTTCCGCTTTGGCGGCGGCGTTTCTGAAGGTGGGCAGGATAAGACTTTGCTTGGCGGCAAGGGCGCGAACCTTGATGGGATGGCCTCGATTGGCCTGCCGGTGCCGCCGGGCTTTACCATCGCCACGCCAATGTGCGCGGCTTACCATGACGGCACGGGGAGCTTCCCCACCGAACTGACGCCGCAGGTTGAGTCGGGTATCGCCCATATCGAAAGCATAACGGGCAAGCGTTTTGGCGATGCCGTCAATCCATTGCTCGTGTCTGTCCGTTCGGGCGCGCGGGTTTCGATGCCGGGGATGATGGACACTGTCCTCAATCTGGGCCTCAACGATGTGACAGTCGAGGGGCTGGCCGCGATTTCGGGCGATGCGCGGTTCGCATGGGACAGCTACCGGCGGTTCATTCAAATGTATGCCGATGTCGTCCTTGGGCTTGATCACGGCGGCTTTGAGGAAGCGCTTGAGATCGCCAAGGAAGATAAGGGGTTTTACCTTGATACTGAACTGAGCGCCGATGACCTGCGCGATCTGGTGGCTGAATATAAGCGGCTGGTTGAGGCGGAGTGGGGCAAGCCATTCCCGCAGGATGTGCTTGCGCAGCTATGGAATGCCATCGGCGCGGTGTTTGAAAGCTGGGAAAGCGACCGCGCGAAGGTGTACCGCCGGATTAACAGCATCCCGCACGATTGGGGCACCGCCGTCAACGTGCAGGCGATGGTGTTCGGCAATATGGGTGAGACATCGGCGACGGGCGTGGCGTTCACGCGCGATCCGGCGACGGGCGAAAATGCCTATTACGGCGAATATCTGATCAATGCGCAGGGCGAAGATGTTGTCGCGGGCATCCGCACCCCGCAATATCTGACGCTGGCGGCCCGCGAACGCGCGAATGCCAAGCCGCTGAGCATGGAAGAGGCAATGCCCGAAGTGTACGGCGAGCTTGCGCGGGTCTTCGCGATTCTCGAAACGCATTACCGCGATATGCAGGATATCGAGTTTACCGTTGAGCGTGGAACGCTGTGGATGCTGCAAACGCGATCAGGCAAGCGGACGGCGAAGGCCGCGCTCAAGATCGCGGTTGATATGGCCAACGGTGGCCTGATCACGCGCGCGGAGGCAGTGGCGCGGGTTGATCCGTCGGCACTTGATCAATTGCTCCACCCAACGCTTGACCCAAGTGCGGCGCGCGATGTGCTGGCGAAGGGCTTGCCTGCCTCGCCGGGGGCGGCTTCGGGGATTGCAGTGTTTGACAGTGATGTCGCCGAAAAGCGCGCCGAAATGGGCGATGCTGTTATCCTCGTGCGGATGGAAACCTCGCCTGAGGATATTCACGGAATGCACGCG
The DNA here is from genome assembly GCA_043728175.1 of Sphingomonadales bacterium. Classification (GTDB taxonomy): domain Bacteria; phylum Pseudomonadota; class Alphaproteobacteria; order Sphingomonadales; family Sphingomonadaceae; genus Aquisediminimonas. The sequence continues at coordinate 6,599 of JAYTMV010000397.1, read as the reverse complement.
GCGAAGGGCATTCTTACGGCGCGCGGCGGGATGACGAGCCACGCGGCGGTGGTCGCACGCGGGATGGGGCGGCCTTGCGTTTCGGGCGCTGGCAGCCTCGCGATTGACGCCAAAGAACGCGTGTTCCGCGTCGGCGGGCGTGAGGTTCGCGAAGGCGATGTCATCACAATTGATGGCTCTTCAGGTGAAATCATGGTCGGCGAAGTGCCAACGGTTCAGCCCGAACTGTCAGGCGATTTTGCCGCACTCATGGTGTGGGCTGATGCGATCCGCCGGATGAAGGTGCGCGCAAACGCCGAAACGCCAGCCGATTGCCGGATCGCGCGCGATTTCGGCGCAGAGGGCGTTGGGCTGTGCCGTACCGAGCATATGTTTTTTGAGGCGAGCCGGATTACCGCCGTGCGCCAGATGATTTTGGCTGAGGATGAAGCGGGCAGGCGCGTGGCACTCGCGCGGTTGCTCCCCGAACAGCGGGCCGATTTCAAAGGCATTTTTGAGGTGATGGCGGGCCTGCCGGTGACGATCCGCCTGCTCGATCCGCCGCTCCATGAATTTTTGCCGACCGAGGAAAGCGACTTTGCTGATGTTGCCGCAGCGGCGGGCGTAGGGATTGGTACGCTCAAGCGCCGCGCGTCGGAATTGCATGAATTTAACCCGATGCTAGGCCATCGCGGCTGTCGGCTCGGCGTCACATACCCTGAAATTTACGAGATGCAGGCGCGCGCGATATTTGAGGCGGCGTGCGATTTGGAGGTCTCCCCCATCCCTGAGGTGATGGTGCCGCTCGTCGCGACCAAGCGTGAGCTTGAGCTGATGAAGGACGTGATCGACCGGACGGCGGAGGCGGTCTTTGCCGAGCGCGGCAAGCGGATCGACTATCTCGTTGGCACGATGATTGAGCTTCCCCGTGCGGCATTGCTTGCGGGGCAAATTGCCGAGGTTGGCGAATTTTTCAGCTTTGGCACCAATGATCTGACGCAAACGACGCTCGGCGTCAGCCGCGATGATGCGGGGCGCTTCTTGGGCGCATATGTGGACAAGGGCATTTACGAAACCGATCCCTTCGTCAGCCTTGATATCGAAGGCGTCGGTGAACTGGTAAAGCTCGCTGCCGAGCGAGGCAGGGTGACGCGGCCCGATATCAAACTCGGCATTTGCGGCGAACATGGCGGCGATCCGGCAAGCATCGCCTTCTGTGAGAGCGTCCAGCTAGACTATGTCAGCGCGTCGCCGTACCGTGTGCCCATTGCGCGGCTGGCGGCAGCACAGGCGGCGCTCAAACGGGGGTAATCAATGCGCATTCTTATGCGCAAAACGGTGATGCACGGCCACAATAATCCCGCCGAGGATCACCCCGAATATTCCGTAGCCAATTGAGCCTACCAACCATTCGATCAGGCCGCTGGCAAAGGGCACCGCGTGGGCCGCGCCCTCAGCGGCATGGTGGATAAATTCAGGCAGCGTTTTGAAACCAAATTGCTCAATGCCGTGAACGACAATCTGACCGCCAACCCATAGCATCGCCGCTGTGCCGACGGCAGAAAGCCCCGACAAGAGCGGCGGCATCGCTGCAACCATTCCACGACCAAAAGCCCGCACGCCGCCATTGCCGCGCTGTGCGAGGTTAAGCCCGATATCATCCATCTTCACGATCAGGCCGACAACGCCGTAAACGCCAATTGTTATGGCAATCGCGACAAAGATAAGGATCGCGCCCTGCATCGTAATTGAGTTATCGGATACTTCGGCGAGCGCGATCGCCATGATTTCGGCAGATAGGATGAAATCAGTGCGGATTGCGCCACCTACCATCATGGTTTCGTGATCGGCCGCACTCATTTCGGCGACTTCCTCTTCAAGCGATTCTTCCTCGCCGTCGGTGCGCTTGCGGATAGCCTCAATCAGTTTTTCAGCGCCTTCAAAGCAGAGATATGCGCCGCCTATCATCAGCAGCGGGGTGATCGCCCACGGCAGAAATGCGCTGAGCAATAGGGCGGCGGGTAGAATGAACAGCAGTTTGTTCTTGAGCGAGCCCTTGGCAATCTTCCAAATAATCGGGAGTTCACGCTGCGGGGTAAACCCTGTTACGTAGCGCGGCGTGACTGCGGCATCGTCAATAACGACGCCTGCTGCCTTAGCCCCGGCCTTGCCAGCCGCTGCGGCAACATCGTCGAGCGAGGCGGCTGCAACTTTGGTGATGGTCGCCACATCGTCGAGCAGCGCGAATAATCCCGATGGCATGTGTAATCCTCGAAAAAAGTTTCGAGATGCCTAGGGGATTTTCGAGTGCTATGGAAACACCGAACGACAAAGAAAACACATAAATGGAAAAATCGGCAGCAATTCTAGCCGTTAAGCCCCACCGCATCGATGAACGGGCTTGAAAACGCGTGCCTTTCCGCCACATCGGGCAGAAGCAAATGGCGCGTCGCGTTCCACTGGTCGACCGCGCCACCAAAGCCATTGCGAACGCGTGCCTTGGTCAGATGGTTTATTTTTCCCCAATGATTGGTGTAAGGCATGCCCGCCGCGTCAAACCGTTTGGCGACCAGTTCGATCAACTTCTGTGTGGCGGGCGTGTCAATGCCATCGATCTCAAGAATGCAGGTGGGATCGAATCGCGTGAAGGCCATCATCCCCGGCGAACGCTGGGCATAACGACAGGTAAATATGATCGGTGCGCTTTTATGGACGCGAAATGCCTCTTGCATGATCGCGATTGCATTGGTGACCTGCGCTACCGGAATCCCGAAGCCCGCGCTTGCCACACCCCCGCGTGCGCTGGTGAACGAATAGGTCTCGCCTGGCGTGCGCCATTCTTTCTCGACATCGGCGCGTTCGCGCAGTTCAGTAGCGGTCAGCTTACTGACCGCGAGGTTGCGCAGAGCAGGAAACAGCCGGATCGCCGCGCCGATCAATCGCGGTACATCGGTGCCGGGTTCCGATTTGGGCGTAATGTCATAATTTGGGATATAATCTGGAGGGCATAATTCTTTGTAGCGCACCGTCGTGAACGCCGTGTCGAGCTTGTGGGGATCGACGATCACCTGAAAGAAATAAAGCTCCCCCGTTGTCGCAGGAAGGCCCAAGCCGCGAAAATCGAGGCTGTTGAGCGCTGCCCGCACCTGACCGAATGGAAGATGGCGCAGGATCGAATTGAGACGGTACCGCCCGGTCGCCTTAAGTACGACGGCATGAACAACGCCAAGCGCGCCGAGGCTTACTATCGCCGCCGCAAATTTGGCATTGTCAGCCACGCGCACCGCGCCCATGCGCGCGATCAGGCTGTCGCTGAGTATCGGTTCGCCAGCCCGTTCGATCCATAAATTCTGCGTGGCGGTTAAGAGCTGGATGCCTGTCACCTGGCTTTCAAGCCCCCCGACACCAATTGCCGAACCGTGAATTCCGGTGCCAAGCGCGCCGCCGATTGTCTGGCCATTGCTGGCACCCGATGTTCTGAGCGCCCGCCGCCACTGCTTTGTTTCGAGCGCTTCGTTGACCGCCGATATTTTTGCGCCCGCCTGCACAAGGATCAAATCATCAACCAAGTCCAGATGCGCGGGGTGGAGATCAGTTTCCTTCAGCCTGAAACGATAGCCAAGCCGATCGGTTTCAATAATCCATCCGCCTTCCACCACCGGGATATCGGAGAATGACCAATGCGACCCCACCGCACGGAGACGGACGCCAGCCGCGAGCGCACTTGTGATGACGGTCTGGATCCGCGCCGCCGTTTTGGCGAGTCCCGATATCGAAGCCACTGCAGGAACTTCATTGTTGATGGTCACTATTTTGCTGACCGGGCGCTCGATATTCTTGTGGTGGTTCACCCACTGGGCATTGTTACGTTCTTCGATGAAGGGATCAGAGGCCATGATGCGCGCGCCGTTATTGGCTGGTATCGCCGACCGGCGCTTCGATATTGCGGCACTTGTACGCGATCTTGACCGAGTTGAAAAAACCCAGCGTGACAGCACTCAAAAGTGTCTGCCCCAGATTCTGGCGCACACGCACCTCATCAATCGCGTTAGTGCTGCACTCCGCCGTAATCCGGTCACGCTTGTTGCCAAAAATGGTCGTTGTGCTGCTGACGGTGATTTCGCTTCCGGTCGGGTTGGGCCGTTTGACAACCAATCGGTGTTCGGCGCATCCGCCAAGCAAAAACACACATACGCCAAGAAAAATAGGTCGCATCATTACCTCACTTATCTTCGGTTACAGCCGAACATAATCTGCGAGTTTGCCAGTTACATAGTCTATTTATAAGACTAAGTAGCCTTACTATGCATAGTATACCGTTTTGTGCAATAGAAATTTCGCGAGGTCTTGCTCTTATTACCCGACGAAATTGTCCGAAATCGCGCAGGCGGCTGGCCCAAGGATGACGACGAACAGCACGGGGAGAATGAATAGGATCAGCGGAACCGTCATAATCGCGGGCAGGCGCGCGGCTTTTTCTTCGGCGCGCATCATCCGGTCGTTGCGGAATTCGGCTGAAAGCACGCGGAGTGCAGACGCAAGCGGGGTGCCGTATTTCTCTGTCTGTATCATGGTTGTTACCACGCCCTTGACCGCGTCAAGTTTCACCCGTCCAGCAAGATTTTCAAAGGCCTGTCGCCGCTCGGAGAGAAAGCCGAGTTCGATTGCGGTGAGCGCAAATTCATCGCCAAGCTCAGGATAAGCCTTACCAAGTTCGCGCGCGACGCGGTGGAATGCGGCATCAACGGTAAGCCCGGCTTCGGCGCAGATCACGAGCAGATCAAGCGCGTCGGGAAGCCCTTTTTGGATTTCTTTGGTGCGCTTTGTGATCTTGTTTGAAAGGAAGATGTCAGGCGCTTTGTAGCTCCCGATCAGCGACGCCGCGATCAGCATGAATCGCTTGAGCGGCGTCCAGTCTTCTTTCCAGCCAAAGCCGTAAACCGCAACCAGCACGCCTCCGCCAATGATAATCGGCAACAGCATCCGCGCAAAAATAACGGTAACGGGCAAATCGCGTGATCGGTACCCAGCCTGTACAAGCTGTAGCTGCGCGGTTTTAAGTTGTGATTCCTGAAGCACTTTCAAAGATGACAGGAACGACCGCATCTTGTCAGTCGTCTCATTCTTCTGATTAAGCTTGGCACGACGCTTACCCGATGTCGCGACGATCCCGGCTTTAAGCTGTTCGCGCCGTTCGTTGAGCGCTTTGACGCGGCCTGCCATAGGATCGCGCACCGTCATTACGGTGTAAAGCGCGAATATCATTGCGAACACCGCAACGATAGCAAACATCGTTGCTACCCAGAAGACATTGAACCCTAACAGGGTGGGGCCGCCGGTATACATATTTGTGTCTCTCTGCCCGTGTTCTACGCGTTAAATTTCGAAATTGATCATCTGCGCCATGATAAAGGCACCAATGCCCATCCAGACCATGCCGCCAAGCCCCGCAACGATCAGTCGCTGATCGGTAAAAAACTGGCCCATATAGCCGCTGTTGACGAAGTAGATGATGCCGAACACCATGAAAGGCAGTACGCCGATGATGTAAGCAGACGCCTTTGACTCAGACGACATTGCCTTGATCTTGAGCTTCATCTGCGCGCGTTTGCGCAGCACTTCAGAGAGATTCGACAGCGTTTCGGCGAGGTTGCCACCGGTTTCGCGCTGAATCGCAAGCGTAATGCAAAAGAATTGAAACTCGGGCGTGCCAATCCGGTCAGCCGTTTCTTCAAGTGCGGCCTCCATCGTTTTACCGATGCGGATACGATCACTCACGCCGCGAAATTCGGTACCAACCGGGTCTGCAATTTCGCTTGAGACGATACCAAGCGTTTCTGAAATTGGCAGGCCCGAGCGAAGACCGCGCACCATAAGATCAATGGCATCGGGGAATTTAGCATTGAACATTTTGGTGCGTTTGGCAATTTGCATCCCGACCAATTTGTGCGGGATACCAAGGCCAATAGCGATACCCGCAATCAACCCGAGCGGGGCAGGTGCCCCTTTGAAGATCGCAAAACCCGCAACCAGCACCATGATCACCACTGAGGTGCCGGCATATTTGCCAAGCGTCCAGTTCTTGCCAGTCATATCAAGCCGTTTGCGCAGGATCGCGGGACGCGGCAGGATATTCTGGACAAAGCTGTCCATTTTGGTGTCGCGGTTGTTGGTGATTTTGCGCATCTGCGTTTCGATGACGGCTTCACCCGAACCGTTGTAGCGGTTCGTGACTTTTTGGAGGCGACGATCACTTGCCTTGCTGACCGACGGGCCAGACATTGCAAGGAAGAGTATCGCCAGCGTGATAAGAACCCCGGCACCCAATATGATGATCTGGATTGGCTGCATTGCCAGTTAGCTTTCTTCAAAATGGGTGTGTTGGTGCGCGATCATTTTGCTGCGGTTTCGGCCTTGGGCTTCTTTGCAAACATCGATTTCATGCCGGAAAGCTTGCCCATCAGTGAAACCGAGGCAACCTTGGGTGCTTCAGCAGCCGCTGTGGCGGCGGCATCTCCCGTCGCCATCAGGCGTTTGCAAATGTCGCGCATTCCGATGCCAAGCTTGCTTGCTTTGCCCACTTCAGCGACTGATTTGCCGAGCTTTGCGGCTTGGCAGAC
>JAYTMV010000396.1:0-3883 GCA_043728175.1 Sphingomonadales bacterium | reverse complement strand
CCGCATCAGACCAGAAGCCGCCCGACCATAATATGATGTCGAGATCAATGATCCGCGCGCGCCACCGCTGGCCCTTCGCTTTGCGGCCGAATTCAGCTTCGATAACCTTGAGTTGCGATAGCAGCGCGCGCGGTGCCGTCGCCGTCTCGATCAGAACAGCGGCATTGGAGAAATCGCGCTGTGCGGGGCCGATTGGCCGTGATTTGATGATCGTCGACGCTGCCAGAACGACGGCATTGCCGTGCGCGAGCCGCGCAACCGCGCGTGCGATAATATCCGCTGGTCTGCCGTAGCGCGGGTGGCGCTGGTTTGATCCCAGCGCGATGACATAGCTTGTGCGCATTGACCGCGACACCTATGCGCCTTGGATGACATTTGAAAGCCCCCTGCCTGCTTCCGAGCCGCCCCGCGATTGTCCGCGCTGTCCGCGACTCGCTGCGTTTCGAAACGAGCTCCGCGAAGAATTTCCACCGTGGTGGAACGCGCCCGTGCCAAGCTTTGGTGATCCAGACGCGTGGCTGGCAATCGTCGGCCTCGCGCCTGGCAAACACGGCGCCAACCGCACCGGCCGGCCGTTCACCGGGGATTTTGCGGGTGAGCTACTCTACCAAACGCTTGCCAAGTTCAGCCTCAGCGAAGGTACTTACGCGCGCGTGGCAAACGACGACCTGGTCCTCAAAGGCGCAGTGATCATCAATTCGGTGCGTTGTCTACCGCCTGAAAATAAGCCAACACCCGAAGAAATTCGCTCCTGCCGACCTTTCCTTGAACGTGCGTTGGCGTCCTTGCCCAATGTCAGGATCGTTATCGCGCTGGGTGCCATCGCGCATCAGTCGGCAGTCAAGGTGATGGGCGGGAAACTACCCAAGGCGCGCTTTGGTCACCTTGCCGAACATATCATGCCCGATGGCCGCGTGCTGATCGATAGTTACCACTGCTCGCGCTACAATCAGAATACCGGGCGATTAAACGCCGAAATGTTCGAAGCGGTGTTCGCACGCGCGACGGCGATCAACGCACGCAGCTAAATATCCTGCGCAAGCCGCGCGTAAAGATCAGGGCGGCGATCGCGGAAGAAACCGAACGTGGCGCGGTGCTTGCGAATGCGCGCAAGATCAAACGCGCCAACAAGCACCCCGGTTTCTCCGTGGCCAAATTGGGCAACAAGGTCGCCGCGTTCGTCGGTGATGAAACTATGACCATAGAAAGTCATCGCGCCTTCGCGGCCAATCCGGTTCGCCGCAATCACCGGCACGACGTTTGAGACCGCATGGCCAATCATCGCGCGGCGCCATAGCCGGCTGGTATCAAGTTCTTCGGCGGCAGGCTCATCACCAATTGCGGTGGGGAACATCAACAGGTCAGCCCCCATCAGCATCATCGCACGCGCGGTTTCAGGATACCATTGATCCCAGCAGATGCCCACGCCAATCCGGCCGTGGCGCGTATCCCAAACCTTGAAACCCGTATTGCCCGGGCGGAAGTAGAATTTCTCGGTATAACCGGGACCATCGGGAATATGGCTTTTGCGGTAAACGCCCATCACATTACCACGGTCGTCGATCATCGCCAGACTGTTGTAATGATGCGGGCCATCAGCCTCAAAGAAACTACACGCGATGTAAACGTGCAATTCTTCCGCAAGCGCGCGCATCGCCTTTACCGCAGGGTGCGTTTCGACGGGCTGCGCGCGGGCAAACCAGGCTTCATCCTGCGTCTGGCAAAAATAGGGCGATTCAAACAGTTCGGGCGGGAGGATAATCTGCGCCCCCTGCGCCGCTGCATCGCGAACCAGCACCTCCACGCCTGCAATGTTGGTCTGGATATCCCCGCCAAGCGGAAGTTGTAGCGCGGCGACTCTGATCATTGCGCGGCCATATCGCGTCAAGCCTTGGCGTAGCAACAAAAAAGGCAGGTTGACGCCCATCCGACACAGATGGTGTCACCCAAACCGACCGGCGCGGCTCAGCATCCTGATGCCGACGCCAATGTGGGACGAAGTTTACTAGGCCGTAGACTCATAAGCGCGCAGCCACAAACGGATTGAGGCGAGTTTGACCATTGCGAGGAAGTTATCGGCTCGCTTGTCATACCTTGTTGCGACGCGGCGGAAATGCTTGAGTCTACTGAAGAATCGTTCGACCTGGTTGCGCTCCCTGTAGAGGCTCTTGCTGAAGCAGGGCTTCCATTTGCGGTTTGATTTGGCGGGGATGTTGGGCACTGCGCCTTGGTCTTCGATCAAGGTGCGAAGGCCATTGGCGTCGTAAGCCTTATCGCCGAGGATGATCGCGCGGGGTTGAAGGCAGTCGAGCAGGCCGTATGCTGCGGATGCATCATGCGCTTGCCCCGCCGTCAAACTGAGGCGGATGGGCAAACCCGTTCGTTCGACAAGGGCGTGGATTTTGGTCGTCAGGCCGCCTCGTGAGCGACCGAGACAATAATTGGGACTGTCAGTAATTTCGTGTGTGTGCGGGCATAATGAGTAAAAAGGAGACTCACTATGTCACGACGCAAAGAACCCTCGATACCTGATTCTGTGCTGGATCAACTTTTGGCGGGCAGTGATGCCAGTGTTGCTTTTGAGCAGGGCGGCATACTCGACGCGCTGAAGAAGGCGTTCGCGGAACGGGCACTGAATGCCGAGATGGATCATCATCTGGCGAGCGATGGCGGTGCCGGCAACAACCGCAACGGCTATGGCAAAAAGACCGTGCTTACGGATAGCGGCAAGGTTGAGATTGTGGTTCCGCGTGACCGTGAGGCGAGTTTTGATCCGCAGATTATCGCCAAATATCAACGCCGGTTCCCGGGCTTTGATGAGAAGATTATCTCGATATACGCGCGCGGTATGAGCACCCGCGAGATCGTCAGCCATTTGCAGGAGATTTACGGCATTGAGGTCTCGCCAGACCTGATCAGCACCGTGACGGACGCCGTCCTTGATGACGTTGCCCTTTGGCAGAAGAGGCCGCTTGATGCGACTTACCCGCTCGTGTTTTTCGACGCAATCCGCGTCAAAATGCGCGATGAAGGCATGGTCAAAAATAAGGCTATCCATATTGCTTTGGGTGTCCGCGCAGCCTGCCCTCGCGAAGGCGGGGGGCCAGAAGGAGGTTCTGGGCATGTGGATCGAGCAAAATGAGGGTGCCAAATTCTGGCTCAATGTCATGAACGAGCTCAAGAATCGCGGCGTTGAAGACATTCTGCTTGCTGTGGTTGATGGCCTTAAGGGCTTTCCAGATGCGATCAACGCTGCCTTCCCCGACACCGTTGTGCAAACCTGCATCGTCCATTTGCTGCGCAACAGCATGGATTTTGTCTCATGGAAAGACCGCAAAAGCCTCGCTGGTGCACTCAAGGAGATTTACCGCGCGATCAACGCTGATGCTGCCGAGCAAGCGCTGACAAGCTTTGAGCAAGGCCCCTGGGGACAGCGTTATCCCGCCATCGGTCAGATCTGGCGCAGGGCATGGACTGAGGTCATTCCTTTCTTTGCCTTTCCCGATGAGGTACGCAGAATCATTTATACCACAAACGCCATTGAGGCGCTCAACTCCAAGCTCCGGCGCGCGGTCCGCGCCAGAGGACACTTTCCGTCCGAGGAGGCAGCGACCAAATTGCTGTATCTGATCTTGCACAGATCCGAAAAAGAGTGGACTATGCCACCTCGTGAATGGACAATGGCCAAGGCCCAGTTCGCCGTCATCTTCGGCGAGCGCTTTATTAAAGCCTTGGCGGCGTAAATGTTAAACCGCCCGTCCACACACGAAATTACTGACAGTCCCCTCGCTGGCTGCAAAGTCGAACCCAGCCAGGTCCTTGTAGGCCGGGAACCGGGCTGCCTTGATGTGGTAAGCGATCGATCTGACCTCGCGCTCGGTCA
>JAYTMV010000395.1:0-3425 GCA_043728175.1 Sphingomonadales bacterium | reverse complement strand
GGTCATCTGAAATTTTGCGAACATGTTTCTGAAGCGTTGCGTCATTCGGCGCCGTTGTAGCTAGCGTCCAATGCGATAGCTTTGGTTCAAAGGTCTCTGCCTTTTTGAGTTCCGCATCGAACTCATCTTCGGTTACTTGGGCATTCAGAGCCGTGTTCTTCCCCTTGCATTGAACGCCGTGCCACCGATGCTCAGCATTTTTTGGCTGTCCATAAACATCGACGCCATTCTGCGCTTGTCCTTGCCGACCATTCTTTTGCGCCGCTGGTTGTTCCCACATCGCGGTAAACAGCGCGCATGTAAGGTCTTCAAACTTCTCCCATGATTTCGGCGGCACAATCTGCTTGTCGAGAAAATCCATGCAGCATCATGTGCTGCATCGACACCTGGTTTCAAAGAGAAATCTTCTAAACGCTGTGCACCAAGCTTTCAAAAAGCGTCATCGCCATCAAGGCCATTCAGACTCTGAACGAATGGCAGCTAAAGCAGATTCCCCACACAGAACCGGACTGTCGGGAGCGTCCAACTTAACTGCCGCTAAGAAATTGCCGGGCCGCCGCGTCCGCGCCCGATGGTCCAGCTGACCCCGCTCTCTCGCATGATGCCGCCAACCTGCTTGCCGATCTGTTTCTCCAGCACATCGCGCCATGGCACGAGTGTAAATTCGCGCGACTTTTCGATCAGGGCGAACCGGCCTTGGGCAAGATCAACATGGCGCTTGACGATGCCTTCGATGCGGTCACCGTTGCGGCTTTCGACAAAATTGAGGCCAAGCTCGCCGGACAGCTGCCCGGCGACGCGCAGCAATTCCCGACGGCGCAATGCGCCGAGCATGTTATGGGCCGGTTTCCAAAGCCCGAGCTCGCCTTTCTCGCCAAGACCTTGCGCCATAAGCCATTGACGTCGCTGCGTGAGTGCCGCCTTTACGTCTTTGCCAAAGCCTGCATTGTAAACCGGCGTTGGCGCATCGCTGACCAACTCCTGATCGAGCCAGGTTGGGCCATTGAACTTCCGCTGCTGATCGAGTGGCAGCGACGACAGTGTCTTCACTATGACCGGGCGTTCCGTGGTCAGCTTGGCTTCATAAGCTGCAACCCGTTCCAGATGATCGGGAGCAATGGTCCAGCTCCCATCGGCGGCGCGTTCAATGCCGTTTCCTGAGCGCCGTATCGCTTCCAAACGGCGGACATGGCTTTCGGCAAATCTCTCGCTGGCACTTGGGTCATGCGCAAGATGGGCATCGATGTCATAGCGCCCTTCATTGGCGGCTGCGACCGCTGCGATGGTTTGGTCGGCGACACGCACACCGCCACTGCGCGGCGTGATCTCCAGAATCGCGTCTTTGGCCATTGGCGCAACCGCATCGCCTTTGCCGATATCGATGTAATGGACATTGCCATCGACGCCATCAACGATGAGATAATGGCGGTCTCGGTATTCGTCCGACAGCCCGCGCGCGACGATGCGCCCGGTGATGGGCCTCTCGATTGATCCCGCGAGCATATGAAGGCGCTGCGTGCTTGGCGGACGTTCCAGTCCTTTGGCTTTCAGGGTGCGGCCCAATGCCTTGATAATATCGCCGCGCTCGCCAAGTGCGCGCAGCTTCGTGTCGAGCTCATCGGCGAGTTTCCAGCGCCCACCGCCGATGTCATCGGCAAGCCCCAACTGCTCCAGCTTTTGCAGCCGTCCTGCACGCAATGACTGGAACATGGGATCGCGGTGTTGGCTGGTCACGATACGCTCGTTGTCGGCATCACGGATGAGGGCGCGGTCAGTCGATGTCAGCCGTTCAGCATCAATGTCCTGGCGCAAGCGGCTTTCAATCTCCAACGTCGTGCGCGGCCCCAAATCCCGTTCAACAATCTGCTCCAACCGCGACCGCAATCCGGAGCCCAGATATTCGCGCGCGATGATCAAATCCTTGCCCCGATCATCGACCCCGCGCAGGATGATATGGCTGTGCGGATGGCCGGTGTTGAAGTGATCAACTGCCACCCAGTCGAGCTTGGTCCCGAGGTCTTTTTCCATCTGCAGCATCAGGCTGCGCGTGAGCGGTTTGAGATCATCATATTGATCACCGTCCTCGGCCGAGACGATGAACCTGAACTGGTGCCGGTCATCTTGTCCGCGCTCCAGAAATGCTTTGCCATCTGCCTCATCCGTATCGCGTGAATAAAGCTGCGCCGGATCGTAATCACGCGTGGTGCCGTCACGCTCGACATAGCGCAGATGGGCATGGGCGTTGGCTAATCCTTTGCCTGAAAGCCGAACGATCCGCGCCTTGATGATACCGCGCCGCGAACGATAGCCCGATAGCCGATCACGCGATGCCATGATCCGCGCGACACCGGCCCCGCGCCCGAGCCGCGCGCCTGTAAAGCCCGACTTCTTTTTGGCCCCGACCCCGCCTGCCAAAGCCGTTGCAGCCAGCACTTGATGGAGGAACCGCTTGGCCTTCTTGCCGCCTTTGGCGCGGATGCGGCCTAGTCTGGGTGTGAACTTGGTGTCGTCGGTCATGGCAACTCTGCCGTTGTAAGAGCATGATAGGCGGGAGACTGGTCAAAGCCGCAGAACAGCCTAACTCTTACCCTGAAAGTCTCGCAATTCCGCCTTCTGCAAAAATCTGTCTCTCCAAAAAACGATGTGCAGACAATCACTTGGGACCGCTTGCGGGACCAAGCTTTTATCTTGCCTTCCAAAAATTTCTGCTTTTCTGATCTACTCCTTCCTATTCGGCTCAAAAAATAGGCCGAAGCGCAACCGCCTTTCGACGCTGCGCTCCGGCCAAAACTGACATGCGATTCAGGCATCGCTGAACGCTTTTCGTGCCGCACTTTCGCTCCGGAAATTCCGGCATCCCAGCATCCCGTGCGCATTGCCATCGCCGTCAACGATGCAGTTCGCAACGAACCAGCGCCCATCGAGCTGCCCCAATATTTGAATGCGATCCAGCTCCAAATTATCATCATCTTGGGCCTCATATGCACCGAGCCAGCACTCTGAAATGCGCGCATCCCAGTGAAAATCGACCTCTTCGGCCTCCAGAAAATGATGCGCCAAACCTGCGGCCGCGCCGCGCCCGAACTCGATTTCAAGCCCTGCGATCAACGTCGCCATCACGCGGTCTGCGCTTTCAGATATGGTTGAAACAGTTGCCATGACACACTCCTCAAATCTGTTCCTAATATCGAGAACAGTTCCGAGAAGACGGGTGGCGGCGCGGCTGTCAGGGCCGCGCGCGCGAAGCGGAAGCGCCGCGCCAGCGGACGTGGGGGGAACCGATTTTCGCAGAAAATTGGGGGGCACCCGCGGGCCTTGAAAGCTGCGCCGCCGCCCGTCACACTTGGCAGATACGAGACGAGCCCCTCTCCACCGTTACAAGCAAGAGCATCACTCATTCTGATCCACGCTGCTCTGTTTTGAGG
>JAYTMV010000394.1:0-3930 GCA_043728175.1 Sphingomonadales bacterium | reverse complement strand
ATTCGCGATCCCGGAATCAAACCCTTGGCGGTGCCATCGCGCAGCACAAAGCCAACAAGCTGTGCCGAACCGAGATCACGTACAGTGGTAAAACCAGCTAGGGCCGAAAGCCGCGCATTCTTTGCACCAACGACGACGCCCCATTCATCGGGATCAACTGCCTCGTTGCGATAATCACCGCCGGGATCTCCTGACAGATGGACATGGCTATCAATCAGGCCGGGCAGTACGGTTTTGGTCGAAAGGTCGATCAGTTTTGCGCCTGCCTCGGCAGGTTTCAGCCCTGATGTGATCGCGGTGATTTTCCCATCGGTCACGGTAATCGTTGATGGCCCCGCCGCTGCGGTCGAAGCGTCGCTGATCAGCCGTCCGGCATGAATGATAATCGTTTCGGCACTCGCTGTGCCCGTCGCTGCCAGCGTTGCCGCCATACCGATCAATAAATTTCGCATCATCGCTCCCTTGGTTGTTGCCAGATTGGCGGCAGGTGACGCGTGATGCAAGCATTCATACAAAAGCCCGAAGCGTTTCCACTCCGGGCCTCTGTGTTGATAGGTTTCAGCGATTACCAGAAGAAGTCGTGGATCACATCAACTACCGCGCCGTCGCGCAGATCGATCAGCAAGACATCATCATAATATCGTACCCAGCGGTACGGGCCATCGGCGTATGGCAGGCGGTAAGCGAAGGGATCGCTGATCCAATAGCGATCATTATAATAGCTTGAGCCAATCCGGATGCCGATGCTGAACCGCTGATAGCCATAGCGCGATCCAAACGGATCATAATAGCGCGACTGGCGATAGAAGTTGCGGTTTGAAAAGCGGTACGCCTGCCAGTCATAGCGGTTGTCACGCCGCCAATTGCGGTTCCAACGGAAATCCTTATTGCCATTATTATATCCGTAGTCGCGGTTGCCGTAATTGCGGCCATCGCGGCGCTGCCATTTGCCGCCATTATCACGGTACCAATTGCCGTCACGCGCGCCTTCGCCGCGTCTGCGCAGATCATCGCGGTTCAAACGACGGCTTTCGTCACGATCCGAACGATACTCTTCATTGCGCCCGAACCGCTGACCATCGCTTTGTTCAAAGCGGCGACCATTGAAACGCCGGCCATCGCCGCGTCGGTTATCTTGCTGTGTCCCAACCACTTCGGACTGAGGAGGAACGCGGTTTACGTCACCACCCCGACGGTTATCGAAACGCCGATCATCGCGGCGGACTTCGACATTGCCTTGCTGCTGATTATTCCTGCGGTTGAAAAATCCGCCGTCACGCCGCACTTCGACGTTGTTTTGTTCGCGGTTGGCGCGGCGCTCAAAATCACCGCGATCACGGCGTACCTCAACATTGCCCTGCTGGTCTGCGCGCGGTTGGAAAACGCGACGTTCTTGTTGCGGCGCGGCCTGTTGCACCTCAACTTGCTGCTGCCTTTGTTCGCGGGCGCCTTCAATCCGCTCCTGTCTCATTTCACGCGAGCGCTCGCGGCTTTCGATCACGTCGATATCGTTGGTCGCTTGCGCGAGTGCGCTGGTTGAAACAGAAGCCAGTGCGGCGGCCGCAAAAAGCAAGGCGTTGGTAAAGTTACGCATAGTCCAAGTTACTCCTCAAACCGATCACGACTCAAATACGCGCCGTGTACAGGATGAAGAGTGCAACTTTGCCGATGAGCCGCAGCTTAACGAAATCGTAAGGAGATCGAAAGCTATTCGGGTTTGACCGGAGTCAGTGCGGGCACCGCGCGCGCGGCATCATCGGGGGCAATTCCAGGCGGAGGCGCAGCGACTATCCGTTCCTCACCGCGCAGCACGGCGGCGGCGCGTTTTACAGCGCGCCTGATCCTTGGATACGTCCCACAGCGGCAGATGTTGGTGATTGCTGCATTGATATCATCGTCGCTTGGGCGCGGATTGGATTTAAGCAGGATTGCCGCCGCCATGATCATTCCCGGTTGGCAAAAACCACATTGCGGCACGCTTTCAGCCGCCCATGCTTGCTGCACAGGGTGGCTGCGATCACGCGACAGCGCTTCTATGGTGGTGACGAAGCTCCCCTCGATTGCGCTGATTGGCACCATGCAACTGCGCACCGCGCGACCATCAACATCAACCGTACACGCGCCGCAATCACCTGTGCCACAGCCATATTTGGTGCCGGTCAGGTTCGACGCATCACGCAGCGCCCAAAGCAAGGGCGTTGCGGGATCAAGGCGGTATTGAACAGGCTGATTATTGACCGTGAATTTAGTCACGCCAGCTTGTATCAATCTTGTCGATCTTGCGCACCATCGCATCAAATTCCATCTGGCCGGGCTCAATCCCTGAGGTTTGCTGGAGATATTGATCACGCTGGTGGACGGCGATCACCTCGGGCGGCACGACAATTGGTGTCCCCATTTTGAGTGTTTCCATTTGATGTTCACACGCGCGCTGGAGCACCCAATATTTGAGGAACGCAGCCGGCAATGTTTTCGCCATCACCACGGGGCCGTGATTTTTAAGCAGCATGATCCGCTTATCACCCAGATTTTTGACGAGCCGCTCGCCCTCTTCTTCGCGCACGGTAATCCCTTCAAAATCATGATAGGCCACTTGGCCAACAAGATTACAGGCATAGAAATTGATCGGCTGAAGTCCGCCCTCAAGCGATGATACCGCAACGGTTGCGGTCGTGTGTGTATGGATGATCGCATGAGCATCGGGCAGTTCGCGGTGGAACAGGCTGTGCTGAACAAACCCCGCCTTATTCACATGCCAGGGATTATCGGGATCGGCTTTATTGCCATCAGCATCAATTTTGACGAGCGATGACGCGGTGATTTCGCCGAAGTGCATCCCATATGGGTTGATCAGGAACGCGCCATCTTCGCCGGGTACTTTAACCGTGATATGATTGAAGATTAGCTCGTCCCAGCCGAACATCGCAAAAATGCGGTAGCACGCAGCAAGCTGTTGCCGTGCGGCCAATTCGGCTTCGCTGTACTGATTATGGGTTTTGAGCGCGGTGGCCATGGAGCCCTCCTATGTTAAGACGCGCCATATTGCATAGGGGAATGCCCGGTTGCAATTGGGCAAAGCCATGCTTTTGCGGCTTCCCACTTGAAATTCCGCGAATCTCCTGTTAGCGGCATATTTAACGAAGCGGTATCTGTGTCGCTGCGAACCCTTTTCATGTGTTTTGGGTCTTGGTTGTGCGCCGCGCAGCTTGCCCGACTTTTTTGCTGGAGTGTGACCAATTTATGCAAATCATCGTTCGCGATAACAATGTCGATCAGGCGCTGCGCGCGCTCAAGAAGAAGCTGCAGCGCGAAGGCGTTTACCGTGAGATGAAGCTTCGTCGCCACTATGAAAAGCCATCCGAAAAGCGTGCGCGTGAAAAGGCTGCCGCTGTGCGCCGTGCGCGCAAGATGGATCGCAAGCGCATGGAGCGTGACGGCGCAAAGTAAGCGCGTCGCATTGTTTTACTTGCTGTATTGAGGTGGCCCGATGTCCGTTACTGCTGTTCCGATTCCGCCCGTTGAAAAAGGCTCGCTCATAAAATTATGGGGCGGTCTTGCACTCGCGGTTGCGATTGCGGGCGGCGTTGCTTGGGCTGGTACGGGCGGCGGTGGCGCATCTGGCGGCTGCAAAACAGTGACGGCTACCGGACTTGGCATCAGCACGGTTAAAGAAGGCAAGGGCGCAAAGCCGACTGATACCGACGTGGTGCTTGTCAACTACAAGGGCCGTCTTGCAAGCGACGGCAAGGAATTCGACGCTGGCCAGCGCGTGCCTTTTCCGGTTTCAGGGCTTGTCCCCGGCTTTACCGAAGGCCTCAAGCAAATGCAGAAGGATGGCAGTTATAAGCTGTGCATTCCAGCAGCGCTTGGCTACGGCGCACAGGCGAATGAACGGATTCCAGCCAATTCAGACCTCGTGTTTGATGTGGA
>JAYTMV010000393.1:0-1550 GCA_043728175.1 Sphingomonadales bacterium | reverse complement strand
CTGCCGCACTGCCTGCCAATGAAAACATGTTGTTTGCAAGCGAAGCCGCAGGCGATACCGCTTATGTGACTGCGGTCAGCCTCATCAATGAAGGCCGCTACGAAAGCGCGATTGAGGCGCTGCATCTGTCGCAAGCAAGCTTTGGCGCGCATCCTGATATCCTCACCTATCTCGGTTTTGCCAACCGTAAGCTGAAGCGATTTGATGTGGCCGAAACCTATTACCGCCAGGCACTTGCGATTGCGCCCAACCACCGCGGCGCCACTGAGTATTTTGGTGAATTGATGGTTGAACGCGGCGATATGGCGGGTGCCCGGCTGATGCTGGCGAAACTCGATACGAGCTGTTCATTTGGCTGTGCCGAAGCAGAGGAGCTGCGCCGTTGGATCTCCGCCGGGCATTCGCCGCACTCCTGATCGCGGGCAGCGCGGTTGGGGCAGGGTCTGCACTGCCTCTCCGCGAAGCAAAATGGATCGTGCCACAGTCGCGGCTTGAAGCGCTCACCTCGCTGCCGCAGCTCTGCATTGGTGATGGTGCCACGCGAGGCGAGCTCCTGATCGCTAAGGCCGCGTTTCAAACGCCGCTTTTGCTTGGTGGTCAGGCCGCGCGCGCTGGTCTCAGTTGCGCGAGTTGCCATCCCAGTGGTCGAGCGAATCAAGCATTCCAGTTTCCGGGATTGTCGGGTGCTCCGGGCACGGCCGACGTCACTTCATCGATTATGAGCCACACCCGCGGTGATTCGATCTTTAATCCGGTGCGCATTCCCGATCTCGCCTTGGATCGCCCAAAAGTGAATCGCGACGCCGCGTCACCCGCACTCTCATCGTTCATTCGCGGTCTGATCGTCGAAGAGTTTGACGGCTCCGAACCGCCCGCTGCCGTGCTGGCCGCTCTGGTAAGCTATGTGCGCGCGATGAAGCCTGAGGCTTGCCCATCGTCAAAGCGCAGTCCGATCTCGCTTGGCAGCCACCTCACGGATGTTGATCAAGCGCTCGAAATGGCGCGTGTGGCAGTTTCAAATGATGACAAGGAGACCGCGCGACTGATGATGGCCGCAGCGCGGCATACGCTGGGGTTAATCCATGAGCGTTATGCAGGCCCCAAGCTTAGCAAACAACGCGCGCAGATCATCGCTGCTGACCTGGTAGTGCAACGTCTGCAAGGCACCGTCACAGGCGCTTTATCGATCAACGCTGCGCCGATGCGCGAAATGACCGACGGTTTGCGCGCCGACTTAGCCGCGTCTGAGGCGCAATCGCTCTATAATCCAAAACGTCTCGCGCGGGCACTTGATGGCTATTTACCGCGTTTCAAACAACTTTAGCCCTTTGCCAAGCCGGTTGGCGCTGATCTTGAGCGGTTCACGGCTAAAATCGACCACAAATGATGAGGGCCATGTTGCGGCAGGTGACATTGATGCCGAATTGTTGGTGACGACCAGACCCGCAGAGGGGAAGGTGCGCGATTCAGGGGCGACGGTGATGAAGGCCGAATGATTTTCCTTGTTCGGGCCTTGCACAAATTCATTGCCCGAAATCACGCCTTGCGCG
>JAYTMV010000392.1:0-3205 GCA_043728175.1 Sphingomonadales bacterium | reverse complement strand
AGACCAGCCACATCATGAACGCAGGCTATGGTCGCGGATTCTCAGTGCTTGAGGTGCTTGATAGCGTTGACCGGATGACCAATAGCAAGATCGTCCGCACACTCGGCCCGCGCCGAGCGGGCGATCCCGATGCGCTGACAGCGGACAACAGCCGCATTCGCGCCACTCTGCCGTGGGTGCCAAAGCGCGCTGATCTCGATATGATCGTTGCTGACGCGCTGGCATGGGAACGGGCGCTGGGTGAGCGCTGAACTGTATTTTATCGCAGCGTTGCGCCAATTCGCGACGCATCCGGCAGCGCGCGGGCTGAATGACGATGCGGCGGTGCTTGAAATTGGCGGGGCGCGGTTAATCCTGACGCATGACAGCCTCGTTGAGGGAGTCCACTATCTCCACTCCGATCCGCCCGAAAGCGTCGCGTGGAAATTGCTCGCGGTTAATCTGTCTGACTTGGCCGCGAAGGGTGGCACGCCGCGTGGGGCAATGATGTCTTACACGCTCTGCGGCGACGCCGATTGGGACGCGCGCTTTACCGCTGGGCTGGGCGCTGCGCTCGCGCATTTTGATGTGGCGCTGCTTGGCGGCGATACAGTGAGTGCGCCGAGCCGCGTCCTCGGCCTCACTTTGATTGGCGAGGCAAGCGGGCCTGTGCCCGCGCGCAGCGGAGCTCATGCGGGGGATGCGCTGTTTGTGACGGGCGTGATTGGGGATGCAGGACTTGGTCTAGACATTGCGCAAGGCTTAGCAAGTGGCGATGACACATTGCTCGCGTCCTATCGCACCCCACAACCACAAATAGCGGCAGGCGCGCTGCTTGCGCCTGTTGTTACCGCGATGATGGATGTGTCCGATGGATTGCTCATTGATGCGGGCCGCCTTGCCACCGCGTCTGGCCTCTGCGCGGTGATTGACCTAGACGCTGTGCCGCTTTCACCTGCGTTCCGGCAAAGTGCTGGTGAAACCCGCGAAGCGCGGCTGCGCGCGGCGACCGCAGGCGATGATTATCAGCTTCTTTTCACGTCTGCGCTGCCACTCCCTCCACTGCCCGTTCCCGTCACCCGGATTGGCAAGATGACGGTGGGGGAAGGCCTGATCCTGACTGATCAAGACGGCGCTGTACCCCTCCCAGAAAAACTCGGCTGGCTTCACGGCTTGCCATAACCGCACCCACCGCACTATAGCGCGCGGGTGCTTGGGTCGCGGGGGTTCACCCTGTGGCCCTATTCTTTGAACAACCGGGGGAGGGAAACCCGAATGTCTGTAATTGAAATTTCGATCCTGTGCGGCTTGGTCGCCGTTGCTTACGGGATTTATACAAGTCGCTGGCTGCTGAGCAAAAATGCTGGCACGCCCAAAATGCAAGAAATTGCTGCCGCGATCCAAGAAGGCGCAGGCGCTTATCTGGCCCGCCAATATCGTGCGATTGCGGTTGTCGGTGTAGTCGTTGCGATACTCGTTGGATTGTTCCTCGGGCTTACGTCGGCGATTGGCTTCGTGCTTGGTGCCGTGCTTTCGGGCGTAACTGGCTTCATCGGGATGAACATCTCGGTGCGCGCCAACGTCCGTACTGCCCAAGCCGCCTCTGAAGGCCTGCAACAGGGCTTGACGATGGCGTTCCGTGCGGGCGCGATCACGGGGATGCTCGTGGCTGGCCTCGCGCTGCTCGCGATTGCAGGCTTCTTCTGGTATCTTCTGAACGTTGGCGGCTACCTTCCTGGTGACCGCGTTGTGATTGACGCGCTTGTGGCACTTGCGTTCGGCGCATCGCTCATTTCAATCTTTGCCCGGCTTGGCGGCGGTATCTTTACCAAGGCCGCTGACGTTGGCGCCGATCTCGTCGGCAAGGTTGAAGCCGGAATTCCTGAGGATGACCCTCGCAACCCTGCCGTTATCGCCGATAACGTTGGTGATAATGTCGGCGATTGCGCCGGGATGGCCGCCGATTTGTTTGAAACCTATGTTGTGACGATTGGCGCGACAATGGTTCTCACCGCACTCCTCATCAAGGGCGCGGGCGATCTCCTGCTTCCACTTATGAGCCTGCCGCTGATCATTGGCGGCGTCTGCATCGTGACCTCAATCATCGGCACTTACTTCGTTCGCCTCGGCGGCGGTAAGAACATCATGGGCGCGATGTACAAGGGCTTCGGCGTAACGGCGGTGCTTTCGGCGTTCGCGATCTGGTTTGCCACGGCCTACACGCTTGGTGATATGGAAGCCGTCATCAGTGCAAACCTTGACGGCACGGGTGGTTTCACAGGCCGGATGCTCTATTATTGCATGTTCCTGGGCCTCGTGATTACGGGTCTCCTGATCTGGATCACCGAATATTACACGGGCACAAACTACCGCCCGGTACGTTCAATCGCCAAGGCCTCAGAAACCGGCCACGGCACCAACGTGATCCAAGGTCTGGCGATCAGCCTTGAATCAACCGCGCTGCCAACGCTCGTTATCTGCGGCGGCATCATCATCGCTTATCAGCTTGCGGGCCTCATGGGCATTGCCTTTGCCGCAACCTCAATGCTTGCCCTAGCAGGGATGGTCGTTGCGCTTGATGCGTATGGCCCCGTCACCGACAACGCCGGCGGCATCGCCGAAATGGCCGGGATGGACGAATCTGTTCGTGAAAAAACCGATGCGCTTGATGCTGTTGGTAATACCACCAAGGCTGTGACCAAGGGCTATGCCATTGGTTCGGCAGGGCTCGCAGCACTCGTGCTGTTCGCGGCGTATACGACTGACCTTCGTGAGTTCTTCCCTGATCTCACCGTCGATTTCAGCCTTGAAAACCCCTACGTCATCGTCGGGTTGTTGCTTGGCGCGCTCCTCCCCTATCTCTTCGGGGCGATGGGGATGACGGCGGTTGGCCGTGCGGCGGGTGACGTTGTGAAAGACGTTCGCGCGCAGTTTGCCGAAAACAAAGGCATCATGGACGGCACCAGCAAGCCTGACTATGCCCGCACCGTTGACCTTGTTACCAAGGCCGCGATCAAGGAAATGATCATCCCGTCGCTGTTGCCCGTGCTTGCGCCGATCGTGGTCTATTTCGTGATCAACGCGGTAGCTGGCCAAGCGCAGGCTTTCGCGGCGCTGGGAGCGCTCCTTCTCGGTGTGATCGTTGGCGGCCTGTTCGTTGCCATCTCGATGACATCGGGCGGCGGCGCATGGGACAATGCCAAGAAGTACATCGAAGACGGCAACC
>JAYTMV010000391.1:0-5089 GCA_043728175.1 Sphingomonadales bacterium | reverse complement strand
TCGGCCTGCGCAAATCCGCGCGCAGTGAGCGGGGTGTGGAGGTTAAGTTGCCCCTGCATCCGCCCGCTGGCATTAAACACTGTTTCGCCGTGGCGCGCGATGAAGATACGTCCGTTAAGCTGCATAGGGCCTTCATGCGTTGAAATTGCGTGCTTCGCAAGCCTTGTACTATAAGGCGATTCTGTTCATGAAAGGCACTGGTATAGCGCGTTTGTGCCGCTATATAGCCAATAGAATTTGTCATAAGCGAAAGCCACAGGGGTCAATGGTATGAAGGCTACAATCGAACGCGCGACGCTTTTGAAGTGCCTCGGCCATGTTCAGTCAGTGGTTGAGCGGCGCAATACGATCCCCATTCTGTCGAACGTCTTGATTGAGGCGAGTGCAGACGGTTCGATCCGGATGATGGCGACTGATCTTGATCTCCAGATCAACGAAAGCGTTGCAGCCCAGGTTGAAACTGCCGGCGCAACCACGGTTTCGGCCCACACTTTGTTCGACATTGCGCGCAAACTGCCCGAGGGCAGCCAGGTTTCGCTTGCCGCTGCTGACGGCAAGATGGCGATCAACGCGGGCCGCGCGCGGTTCAATCTGTCAACGCTGCCGCGCGATGATTTCCCCGTGATTGCCGAGGGCGAACTGCCAGTGAAGTTTGAGCTTCCCGCCGCCACGCTCAAGGAAATTATCGACAACACGCGCTTTGCGATCTCAACCGAAGAAACGCGTTATTACCTCAACGGTATTTTCCTCCATGTTACTGATGATGCAACGCCAGTGCTCAAGGCCGCTGCAACCGATGGCCACCGCCTTGCCCGCGTCACTGTCCCCCGGCCCGAAGGTGCGGCAGGAATGCCCGACATCATCGTGCCGCGCAAATGCATCGCTGAACTGCGCAAGCTGCTTGATGAAGTTGATGGCAGTGTTGAGGTTTCGCTTTCCCCAAGCAAAATCCGGTTCAGCATGGGTACAGCCGTACTCACGTCAAAGCTGATCGACGGCACCTTCCCCGATTACAGTCGCGTGATCCCGACGGGCAATGACAAGATCCTGCGGATTGACCCCAAAAGCTTCATGGAAGGCGTTGACCGCGTCGCCACCATCGCCAGCGAAAAAACCCGCGCGGTCAAAATGGCGCTCGATACGGACAAGATCACGCTGTCAGTCACCAGCCCCGAAAACGGGACGGCCGCCGAAGAAGTCTCCGGCGAATATAGCGCCAACGGTTTTGAGATTGGCTTCAACGCCCGCTATCTGATGGATATCCTCGCGCAGATTGATGGAGACTCGGTGGAGGTGCATCTGGCCGACGCCGCCGCACCGACGCTGATCAAGGAAAATGACAAAGCGAGCGCGCTTTATGTCTTGATGCCAATGCGGGTGTAATCGAGTTTCGCTCAAAGTGGTACTTTGAGCGCGGTTTATCCAAATCGTCATTGCGAGGAGCGAAGCGACGAAGTAATCCAGTCCCACCATCGCTACTGGAGTGCCGCGCTTCGCTCGCAATGACGACTTCGACTAAGTTGCTTTTCTTTTTTTGCGCCTTTGCGCTTTCGCGTGAACCCTAATCACCACCGTCAACGCACGCCGAACCATCAGATTATCTCGCGCAAAGGCGCAAAGGCGCGAAGAAAGAAGCCCCAAGCCTTTAACGAACCACCCTTACCTCAACCCCGACCGCACCTGCAATCTCAAGCCATTTCTGATCCGCCGTCATCGCGACAACGCCCATCCGCTTTGAGAGCGCGAGGCAGAGGCAGTCGGCTTGGGATAGGCCTTTGGCGCGGGCGATTTCTCTAATGTCTGCCGCATCAAGCGCCATCGCCCGATCAACCGAAACGATGTTGAGATTGAGTGGCGCAATAACGTCCTCAAGCTCCTGCCGACTTGTCCCTGCCTTATATTGGCGCTGTGCGGCTTCACCGAAGTTTACGGCGCTAACAGCGGCTCCGCGCACATTCTCCGCGACAATCGGCGCACCCGATTCGCCGCGTAGCAATGCAACAAGGGCCGACGCATCCAAAACGACAGTGCTCAATATTTTTCCAGTGCGGCTTCTGCCCGTTTTTCGGCGATGAATTCGGCGACAGTGAAATCCTGCTTGCCCTTCATCATTTCCTTGTACAGCGCCTGCGCCTTGGCGATGCGTTGTTGGAAGGTGGTCAGCGTCACGCCGAATTCATCGACGTTGAGCATCAGCGTGCCGCCGCCTTCAAGCCCCAATTGCTTGCGGACATCGGCGGGGAGGACGATACGCCCATTGGCTGCGACTTTTACCTGAACGCCCATTTCAACCCTTCCTGAATCGACCAGAAGGGCATTATGTCACAATTGGCACTTTATGTCACATATCATATTGCGTGTCACAAAGTGCACTTAATCCAAATTAGGCCGTAACCACCGTTCCGCCGTCGGCAGATCAACCCCGCGCCGGGCGGCGTAATCGGCGACTTGATCGGGCCCGACGCGCGCGACGCCGAAATATTCGCTATCGGGGTGGCCGAAATAGAAGCCCGAGACCGCCGCCGTTGGCATCATCGCGAAGCTTTCGGTGAGTGTGATCCCGGTATTTTCGGTGCCGTTCAGCAGGTCAAACAGGATCGGTTTGAGGCTATGATCGGGGCACGCGGGGTAGCCGGGCGCTGGGCGGATGCCGCGATATTGCTCTTTGATCAGCGCTTCATTGGTGAGCTGTTCCTTGGGAGCATAGCCCCACAGCGTGGTGCGGACGTGGCTGTGAAGGCTTTCGGCAAATGCCTCGGCAAGGCGGTCGGCCAATGCCTTCAGGAGGATATCCGAATAATCATCATTGTCTGCCTTAAACCTCGCGAGGTGCGGCTCAATCCCGTGGCCCGTTGTGACCGCAAAGCCGCCGATCCAATCGCCGTCATGGTCGATAAAATCAGCGAGGCACATATTTGCGCGGCCTTCGCGTTTCTTCACTTGCTGGCGCAGGAACGCCATGCGGACATGGCTTTCGTCGTCGAGGTGAATG
This sequence comes from Sphingomonadales bacterium, assembly GCA_043728175.1. Lineage (GTDB taxonomy): Bacteria > Pseudomonadota > Alphaproteobacteria > Sphingomonadales > Sphingomonadaceae > Aquisediminimonas. Next base: position 2,097 of record JAYTMV010000391.1, on the reverse strand, counting down.
ATCACATCATCGCCCTCACGGCGACATGGCCATAGCCCGACGACGCCTTTTGCCGTCAGCCATTTCTCCGCGATAATCTGATCAAGCATCGCCTGCGCATCGGCGTAGAGGCTGGTCGCACTTTCGCCGACGATTTCATCGGTGAGGATATCAGGGAAGTTGCCTGCGAGTTCCCACGCCTGAAAAAACGGCTTCCAATCGATCATGCTACGTAGTTGCGCCAAATCCCAATCGGCAAATACATGAATGCCGGGATGTTCGGGCGGCGGTGGCTTATCGCTCATATCGGCAACGAAGGCATTGAGGCGGGCGTCCTCAATCGGGGCGAGCGGGTTTTGCCCTTTGCTGCCGCGCAAATCGCGGACATGCTGATAATCAGCCGCCGTTTGTTTGACGAAGCCGTCACGCTGGGTGTCCGACAGCAAGGTTGAGGCAACGCCAACCGCGCGGCTGGCATCAAGCACGTGGATCACCGGCCCATCATAGGCCGCATCAATCCGAAGTGCTGTATGCACCTTTGATGTCGTCGCCCCGCCAATCAGCAGCGGAATTGAAAAGCCGCCACGCTTCATTTCTTCGGCAACAGTCACCATTTCATCAAGCGAGGGCGTGATCAGGCCGGATAGCCCGATAATGTCAGCATCATTTTCATTCGCCGCCTCAAGGATCTTGCTCCACGGCACCATCACGCCGAGATCAATGACTTCATAGCCATTGCATTGCAGCACGACGCCGACGATATTCTTACCAATATCATGCACATCGCCCTTGACTGTCGCCATGATAATCCGGCCCTTGGCACGCGCGCCGGGTTCCTTCGATGCCTCGATATAGGGGATGAGGTGCGCGACCGCCTTTTTCATTACGCGCGCCGATTTGACGACTTGGGGGAGGAACATCTTGCCCGATCCGAACAGATCGCCAACAACATTCATTCCGTCCATCAACGGCCCCTCGATCACCTCAATCGGGCGCGCGGCGGATTGGCGGCATTCCTCGGTATCTTCGACAACATACATGTCGATGCCCTTGACCAGCGCATGTTCAAGCCGCTTGGTCACTGGCCAGCCGCGCCATTCTTCGGCGGCCTTTTCGGTCGCCGCGTCAGTGCCGCGAAACTTTTCAGCCAGCGTAACGAGTCGTTCGGTTGCCTCGGGGTGACGGTTGAGGATCACATCCTCACAAGCCTCGCGCAGTTCGGGGTCAATCGCATCGTAAATATCAAGCTGACCCGCGTTGACGATCGCCATATCAAGGCCAGCCGGAATCGCATGATACAAAAACACGCTGTGCATCGCGCGGCGGACGGGCTCATTGCCCCGGAATGAGAAGCTCAGGTTTGATAGCCCGCCCGAAAAATGGACATGCGGGCAGCGGATGCGGATTTCCTTGACCGCCTCAATGAAATCGACGGCGTAATTATTATGCTCTTCAATCCCTGTTGCCACCGCAAACACATTGGCATCAAAGATAATGTCTTCGGGCGGAAAACCGATACCAATCAGCAGCTTATACGCGCGTTCGCAAATCTCCACCTTGCGGACTTCGGTGTCGGCCTGGCCAACCTCATCAAACGCCATCACGACGACCGCCGCACCGTAATTCATGCACTTGCGCGCTTGCTCAAGGAACTGCGCTTCGCCTTCTTTCATGCTGATCGAATTGACGATTGGCTTGCCCGAAACGCATTTGAGGCCCGCCTCGATGACAGACCATTTCGAGCTATCGATCATGAACGGCACGCGCGCGATATCGGGTTCGGCGGAGATCAGCTTGAGGAAAGTCGTCATCGCATAGTGCGCGTCGAGCAGGCCTTCATCCATGTTGATGTCAATAATCTGCGCACCGTTTTCGACCTGCTGCCGCGCGACTTCAACCGCCTTGGCATAATCGTCCGCCATGATCAGTTTCTTGAACGCGGCTGACCCGGTGACGTTGGTACGTTCGCCGATGTTGACGAAGGTTGCGGTGGATTGGGTCATTAGTTCGCCGATCTAATATTAATGTCATCGGGTATAAGTTTTTTAGCAAAAAAAGCTGTGAATATTTCTTTCAGGTCTGAACTTTCGCGCATTGCGATTACGAGTTCCTTAAATT
>JAYTMV010000390.1:0-6505 GCA_043728175.1 Sphingomonadales bacterium | reverse complement strand
TTGCCATCGCAGCATCGCCGCCAACACGCGGCTGCCGGGGCGTCTGGGCCGAAAAACTCGCCATGCCCGCAACTACTTTTCTGTTCTTCGGTTCGGGATATGCCCGCCGATACTTGGGTACTAACTTAGTCGGACATCGCCCGCTTCGCAAGCATGCCGAAAACCCGTAGCGGCGAACATTGACAGGATTTGCGGCGGGGCCTATTTCGGTGGCTTAAATAGTGCCCCGTCATCTAATGGTAAGATACCGGATTCTGATTCCGTTTATCGAGGTTCGAGTCCTCGCGGGGCATCCACTTTGATCATGAACACACTCACATATTGGCTAAAGCGTTTGGCGCTGCTTTGTCTTGGGGTGGTTGGCGCATATCTGGGTGCGGCACTGATCGGCAGCCATTTGCCTGCCAACCCCAATTGGGCTGAAACGCAGGGCGGCATCACCATTTATGTTGAAACCAACGGCCATCACACCGGGATCGTCGTGCCGATTGCTGCCGCCGGAATTGACCTCAGCCTGACATTCCGGCCGACCGACCTTAGCAATAAACAGCTTGCGGGGAATTGGCTTGCGATTGGCTGGGGGGATCGCAATTTCTATTTGAACACGCGCGAGTGGAGCGATTTACGCCCAAATACTGCGCTCTCTGCGCTAATCGGGAGCGGGCGGACACTCCTGCATATCGACCATCTTGATCAACCTTACCCCGGCGATGATCAGCGCGCGGTGCGGATCAGTCGCGCCGAATATACTCGCCTGATCGCCGCCATCATGGCATCCCTCAAGCGCGGCGCGGATGGCTATCCCGTTGCGATGCCGGGCTATAGCGACCGCGATCTGTTTTATGAGGCAAAGGGGCATTACAGCCTGCTGCGCACATGCAACGGCTGGACGGCGGAAACGCTGCGTGCTGCTGGCATTAAGGCGCCGCTGTGGACGCCGTTTAGCGGCGGGGTGATGCGCTGGTATTAGGCGCTAAATCACCTCCCCCGCCGCCCGCGCGCGGTCAACAACGCTTGCTTCGGCTTTGGGCAGTGTGCGGTACGCTACGATCAGCAATGTCATCGAAATCGGGGCCACAGCCAACACCGACAATATGCCGACTGACAGATCGCCCGTAACCGAGGACACTTGCCCCGCCATATACGGCCCGAGCGATAGCCCGATCAGCGTTGTTGCGACAAAGAAGGTCGCCGTCGCGATTCCGCGCATCCGTGGCAATACCAAATCCTGCGAAGTCGCCGCTGTTCCGCCAAGTGCGGCACTGGTAAAAATCGCCGACAGGAAATGACCAAGGTAAAATAGCGCCGGAGTTGATGTGGTAAACGCCATCACAAAGGGCAGCACCCCAATCATCGGCGCAAGCATCACCACGAGCAAGCGCCCCGACGGATTGGTTTTGCGCAAATGATCGGCAAGCCTGCCGCCCGCAATCACGCCCAAGAAGCCCGCCAAAGCCCCCGGCCCGCCAACCCAGAGGCCCGCCTCGCTTTTCGATACCAATAACACCCGTTCAGCATAGGGTGCCGCCCAGAAACTCACAGCATAGCTTTGAAACGCGATCAGGCCGTAACCAAGCGTGGTGCAGAGGAACGCAGGCGTCCCCCAGATCAGGCGGAATGCGGGCAAATCGCGGTGGCGCAGCGCGCTTGCCCACGAAAAAACCGCATAAAAACCAATGCCGACCGCAATCCACTGCAAGGTTGATCCCGTCGCGCGAATCAAAAGCGCCACGCCGCCTGCAACCAAGGCTGCCGCCGCAAGATTGATTAAAAGCGGACGCGCGCCCAGCCGCGCCGCGCTGATCAGTGTCAGCGGGGGCAAAACCGTCATCAGTTCGGCGAAGAAATTGCGGAACGGATGTTCAGCGGGCGGCGTTTTAATCCCGTCTGCCTGTCCGCGAAATGGTTCGCGCAGCGTTGACACCCAGAGCGCCAGCAGCAGACCCGGAATGCCGACCGCCATAAACGCCGCCTGCCATCCCGCGAGCCCCATCGGCCCAGAACGGTCAGGAAAGGCCGCATCCCAGCGCTCAACAATTTGCCCGCCGATCAACAGCGAAAGCCCACCGCCAAGATAAAGCCCCGAGGAATAAATCGCGAGCGCGGTTGCGCGTTTTTCCTTGGGAAACCAATCCGAAATCAGCGAATAGGCTGACGGGCTTGCTGTTGCCTCACCAATGCCAACGCCAATCCGCGCGCCCGCGAGCATCGTGCCATTTTTGGCAAAGCCCGAAAGCGTCGTCATGATTGACCATAGCCCAAGCCCGAAGGTGAGCAACCGGGTGCGGTTCCAGCCATCGGCGAGCTTGCCAAGCGGAATCCCGAACAGCGAATAAAACACCCCAAACGCGGTGCCATAAAGAAAGCCCAGATCAGCATCGGTCAGCCCGAGATCGCGTTTGATATCATTGGCGAGGATCGAAATAATCTGCCGATCAACGAAGTTCAGCACATAGACCAGCACCAGCACCGACAGCACATACCAGGCGTAACGATCCGGCTTATAGGGCACGGGCACGGCGGGCGCGGCCTCCTCCGGCTGGCTCATAGACACTCCCTCCCCAACGCGTTAATCGCCCCTCTTGAACATGCGGTAGCACAATGCCGCCGCCGCGCAACTACGCGCTTTTCGATAAATCCACCGTGCCGCTCGACCTCCGTGTCGTGTTTCTCTTGAAATTTTAACAAATCCCAACGATATTGCAGTTATCCGGCTATCATGCCGGGCAATAGGAGTGAGTTCTCATGGCCAATTGGTCTGATCCCCGGATGGTCGGCGCGCCGCCTGCTGCCGTCGGCACCGGCACACGCGACGTCGCATACGATGCGGGTCTGCGTTCTTACATGCTTTCGGTTTATAACTACATGGCCTCGGGCGTATTGCTCACGGGCATCGTCGCCCTGCTGTTTGCGCAGAGCGGCATGGCACAGGATATCATGTTTGGCCCCGGCCTGACAAAATATCTGATCATCTTTTCGCCCCTACTTTTCGTGATGGCGATGAGCTTTGGCAGCAACCGGATGTCGACTGGCACGCTCCAGATGATGTTCTGGGGCTTTGCCATCGTGATGGGCCTATCGATGTCGACGATCTTCCTCGTCTACACGGGCGCCTCAATCGCGCAGACGTTCTTTGCAACCGCTGCGGCGTTCGCGGGGCTTAGCCTGTGGGGTTACACCACCAAGAAGGATCTTTCGGGAATGGGCACATTCCTGATCATGGGCGTTGTTGGTCTGCTCGTTGCCTCGGTCATTAATATCTTCCTGAAATCAGGGACGATGAACCTTGTCATCAGCTTCGTCGGCGTGCTTATTTTTGCTGGCCTCACCGCCTATGACACGCAGAAGATCAAATCGATGTATGCTTATGTGGCGGGCACGGACATGATGGGCAAAACCGTGATTATGGGCGCGCTCAGCCTCTATCTCGATTTCATCAATATGTTCCAGTTCCTCCTCAGCTTCATGGGCAGCCGCGATTAAACATCGCTGGTACTGAAGCAAATAAACGGCCCCGGCGGAGCAATCCGCCGGGGCTTTTTTGTGCCCCCTTCCGGAGGGAGCGGCGCTAACGGCGATCTATAAAAGTGCTTTCTTTTCTCACGCTGCCCGTAACAGCGGGATCGCGTCGAGTGCGTCGCCTAACTCCTTTTCAGCGCTTTGCAGATCATAATTGCGCTGAAGGTTGAGCCATGACTCAGCATTACCGCCAAACATGCGCGCGAAGCGAAGTGCCATTGCTGGTGTCACCGGCTGTTTCTCATTGACGATATCATAAAGCGTCTGGCGCGAGATACCGAGCAGACGGGCAATCTCGGTCTTGGGGCGACCAAGTGCGGGCAGAATGTCTTCGCGCAGCAATTCGCCAGGGTGCATCGGGGCAAGACCGGCAACAAGTGGGTTCGTCATCAGTGATAATCCTCCAGATCAACATCAATGGCATTTATGCCATCCCAACCGAATGTAATCCGCCAATTGGCCGAAGCATCGACCGCATAGCGCCCCTTGTCTTTCCCTTTGAGCGCGTGAAAGCGCCAGCCGGGCTGATCCATAAACTCAGGCGTTGTCGCCGCATTAAGCGTCAATATCATACGACGAATCCGCGCCGGATTTTGAACACTCAGTTTCGAAGCATCGCCATTTTCCGCGAAACGGCGCAAGGCTTTGCTTCGGTATGAGCGGATCATGATTGTAAGTTAGTGGCTTACAGAACCTGCGTCAAGCACGCGCGCGCCAAACACAAAAAAGGCCGGAGGCGCTTTAACGCACCCCCGGCCTTTCTTATTCGCCTTGGGAAAGGCTTACTTGGGCATCAGCACCGTGTCGATCACGTGTGCTACGCCGTTTGACTGGGTTACGTCAGCTTGCGTAACCTTTGATTTGCCGCCCTTGGCGTCGGTCAGGACGATGGCATCGCCTTCCTTGGCTGCGGTGAGCTTACCACCAGCAACGGTGGTGAGTTCAGCCTTGCCCTTGCCCGCTTCGATAGCAGCCGAAAGTGCGGCTGCATCCATGTTACCGGCAACCACGTGATACGTCAGAATCCCTGTGAGCGTTTCTTTGCTCTCTGGCTTCACAAGCGTATCAACGGTGCCGGCTGGAAGCTTACCAAATGCTGCATCGTCTGGCGCGAATACGGTGAACGGGCCTGGGCCTGAAAGCGTTTCAGCAAGACCAGCGGCGGTTACGGCTGCAACCAACGTCTTGAGATTTGGTGCGGTCGAAGCATTTTCGACAACATTCTTGTTGGCATACATTGGCGCGCCGCCAACCATGACGGGAGCAGCTTCACCGGCGGTTTCGCTGGCGACGGCTTCGGTGGTTTCAGCAGGCGCTTCGGCGGTTTCGGCTGGCTTTTGCGAACAAGCGGCGAGCGCCATCGAAGCGGTTGCGATCAAAAGGGCAGTTGCGAGGGTTTTCTTCATTTGTATTTCCTTATTGAAAATTGTCGAACTTGGTCAAAATGGGGGATACACGCTATCTTTTACCAGCCCTAACATAGGACTGACCGGGCGTGGCCATACAGCGACCAGTTAACCAAGTACAGGCCAGTTACGTTACGTTATGCTGGACGGATGCACAAATAGGCATCCGCCCCGAAAATAATAGAGCGTGTTTCACTCGCCCTGCCGCAAGACAGTCTCGGATAGGCCCGCAATTAGCAAGCAAGACTTATTTAAACGCAACCGGCGGCTTGGCGCGGGTATCAACGGTCAGAGCAAAGACATCAGGCCGGGCATAATGGCCAACCACATCAAAATCATATTTGGCACGCGGGAGTGCGGCGAGATCAACCTCCGCCGTCAGCACCGCCTCCTCACCGTAAACTGGCCCAGCGAGAATTTCGCCAAGCGGGCCGACGATAATGCTGCCGCCCCGGATCAACACCTCGCCGGGTGCCGCGTCAATCGGGCAATCGGCGGGTGCATCTTCGCGCGTCATATATTGGACGGCGGAGGCGACAAAGCAGCGCCCCTCAAACGCGATGTGGCGCATCGACAGCGCCCATGTTTCACGGTCATCAACCGTCGGCGCGCAGTAAATCTCGATCCCCTGCCCGTACATCGCCATGCGCAGCAGCGGCATATAATTTTCCCAACAGATCACCGCGCCCACTTTGCCAATGTCAGTATCGATCACGGGCATGGTTGATCCGTCGCCCTGTCCCCAGATAATCCGCTCCATCGCAGTCGGCATCAGCTTGCGGTGCTTGGTGGTGAGTGAGCCGTCGGGCGCGAAGAATAGCACGGTGCAATAGAGCGTGCCGCCGTCACGTTCAATCACGCCGACGACAAGGTGCATCGCGTGGAGCCGCGCAACTTCGCCCATCGCATCACACTCCGGCCCCGGCACGGAAATCGCGCTAGCATGATAGCGCGCAAACCAATCGCGGCCCTCGGGCGAGCGAAACCCAACGCGCGCGCCGAAATCCATGCCGCGCGGGTACCCGCCGACAAAGGCTTCAGGAAATAGCGCCAGCTTCGCCCCCTGCGCTGCCGCTTCACCCGCCAACCGCGCAAGTTTTTCAAGCGTCGCGGGGGTATCGAACAGACAGGTGGCCGCTTGAATTACAGCGATTTTGGTCATTGAATGCTCTCCAGAAACAAAGGATTTTTTGCCTTGGTGCACAATAACGCTTCGCGTCGACGCAGCAACCGATTAGACTCGTCACATCACGCCCGGATCATCGGGCACAAAATTTGAAAGTTGTCCTCCCCATGACCGATTCCGCCAATTCCACCGACGAAACCCCGCGCCGCCGCCCTAAGGCTGGTGTTCGCGCGATTGGCAATCGCCGGTTGCAGCCTTCAACCCTGATGATGGGGCACGGTTTTGATCCGATGCTGTCCGAAGGATCATTGAAGCCGCCGATTTTCCTCACTTCGACGTTTGTTTTTGAAAATGCCGCCGCTGGCAAGCGCCACTTTGAGGGCGTGACTGGTAAACGCCCCGGCGGCGCGGAAGGGCTAGTCTATTCGCGTTTCAACGGCCCCAATCAGGAAAT
>JAYTMV010000389.1:0-9974 GCA_043728175.1 Sphingomonadales bacterium | reverse complement strand
CCCATAAAGCGCGGGGCTGGCCCAGGCTGATCGATCCCGCCAACATTGACAAAGGTGCCGCGCGCAACATTGTGAGGATGCGTAAGCGCGTCAGCCATTGATAACACTGGCCCAAAACAAATGTCAGTGCCTTCCATCAGCGTACACCAATGGTCGCGCGGCTGCGATTTGAAAATATCAGTGAGGCGGGCTTTGAGTGCTGGCCACTGCGCCTTATCCATCTGCGCATCGAACGCTGGATCATCAGTAAGCCCAAGCTTGTCAAGCAGCAGCGCATAGAATTGCGGTTCAATCGATCCGATCGAGATATACAACCCGTCACCGCATTCATATGTGTCATAGAAGTGTGCGGCGGTATCAAGCATATTCACCCCGCGCGTATCCTCCCACATTCCCGCCCCGCGAAAGCCCCATTGCATCGCGTGGATGACGGCGGCACCATCGGTCATTGCGCAATCAATTACCTGCCCCTTGCCCGTCGTGCGCGCGCTCAAAATCCCCGCGACCATCCCAAAGGCGAGCATCATCCCACCACCTGCAAAATCGCCAACCGCATTGGTTGGCGGGGTTGGCTTCTCGTTCGGGCGGCCGTAACCGTGGAGGTTTCCGCTGATCGAGATATAATTGATATCGTGCCCCGCCGCGTGCGACAGCGTACCCGTCTGCCCCCATCCCGTCATCCGTCCAAACACGAGCTTTGGATTATCCGCAAGCAGTACATCGGGCCCGAGCCCAAGCCGTTCCATCACGCCGGGGCGAAATCCCTCGATAAGCCCGTCCGCCGTCCGCGCGAGTTCGCGCACTGTGGCGATCCCCTCGGGTGATTTGAGATCAGCCTCAATCCGTTCACGGTTGCGGCTCAGGACATCGCGCCCCTTAGGATCATGCGCACCCGCACGGTCAACCCGGATCACCCGCGCCCCGTGATCAGCGAGCATCATCCCACAAAACGGCGCAGGGCCAATGCCCGCCAATTCGATGATCGTGACGCCATCCAGTGCTCCGGGCATTTTTGATCTCCTGTATGCTATTTGCCAGAACTGTTGGAACGCCCTTACGTTCACGTCAAGCCATCAAACTTGATTATTCCCGCTCAACGCCATAGGGGCGGCTGCGTAACAGGTTCACCGGCAACGGTGATGAAAAGGGAAGTCGGTGAAAACCCGGCGCTGTTCCCGCAACTGTAACCGGAGAGTTCCTCTCTCGCATACCACTGGGCTAAATTTATTTTAGCCTGGGAAGGTAGGGAGGCGCGTTGACCCGGAAGCCAGGAGACCTGCCCGTTACAGCTGATCCTTTGTGCCAGCGGGAAGACTGGCGCGAACGGGGGAGTTTTCCTCGCGTGACGGCATTTGGTTGAACGTCACACAAAGGAGAATCCAGTGACAATTTTGAAATATGCAGCGGCGGCACTTGTGCTGTTGCCAGCGACTGCGTTTGCAGCAGATGATGATACTATAGTCGTCACCGCCAACGGCATTGCCCAGCCGCGCGATGAAGTTGGTCAGGCGATTACCGTCATCGATCTGAAAACACTTGAAACCCAGCAAACCTCGGTCATCACAGATATCCTGCGCACGGTGCCCAGCGTCAATATCGCGCGCAACGGCGGGGTTGGTGCGCAGTCGAGCGTTTTTATACGCGGTGGCGATAGTTCGCAAACGCTCGTCCTGATTGACGGGGTGCGGATCAATGATCCGTCCAGCCCGAATGCGGCGTTTGATTTCGGAGCGCTCCTCACCGGCAATATCGGTCGGGTTGAGGTTCTGCGCGGGCCGAACTCGGTGATCTGGGGCAGTCAGGCAATCGGCGGCGTGGTCAATATCCAGACGCTTGAACCAACCGAGAATTTCGCGGTCAACGCGCGCGCCGAATATGGCTATCAAGATACCGCCAATGTTCAGGCCAATGTCTCGGGTCGTACTGGCATAGTCTCGGGCAGTATTGGCGGCGGGCTATACCGCACGACCGGAATTTCGGCCCTCGTCGGTGGGACTGAACGTGATGGCTACCGCAATGCATCCGCTAACGGCAAACTCAAGATTGCCTTCACTGATAATCTCTCGCTCGATTTTCGGGGCTATTATAATCGCGGCGAAGTGCAGTTTGACAGCACCTTCCCGCTTTCCCCCAACGCGCTTCCCGAAACAGAGAATGAGCAGTTTTTGGGCTATGTGGGTCTTAATGCAAAACTGCTTGATGGTCGCTTTACCAACCGCCTGTCCTATACCCGCACAGACATTAGCCGGATCGGTTCTGACGTTGTGCGTCCTGTCAATTTCAACGTCAATGCGATCAAAGCTACGCTTGACCGCTTTGAATATCACGGCGCGTTTGATGTTGCGGATGCGGCTAAGCTGGTGTTCGGGATTGAGCATGAGCGCAGCTTTGCCAGCACATTCTTCCCCGCAAACGGCCCCGGCACGGTGCCTGACCGCGCCAAAACGACCGTCACCAGCGGCTTTGGCCAGTTGATCCTCAAACCCTTCACTGGCCTGACGCTGACAGGCGGCGCACGCTATGATGATTATAGCGATTACGGCGGGCAGACGACCTTTGGCGCAAACTTCGCCTACACCCCCAATGACGGTAAAACGCTAATCCGGGGGACTTATGCCGAAGGTTTCCGCGCGCCAACGCTAACCGAGGCGTTGCTGCCATTTGGCAACGTTGCGCTCAAGCCCGAAACGGCAAAGAGCTTTGATGTTGGGGTTGAGCAATCGCTGTTTGATGGCAAAATCCTCGCGACGGCGACTTACTTCCGCCGTGATAGCCGAGACCTGATCACCTTCTCGTTCGTGACTTTCCAGTCGGAAAATATCGCCAAGGCACGCGGTGAAGGCGCTGAATTTGGCCTTGTGTTGCGCCCAACGACGACACTCAACGTGGCGGCAAACTTCAGCTTTGTTGATGCGACCAGCCGATCACCGGGCAGCTTTGGTAATCAACTCGCCCGGCGACCACAGGAGAATGTCAACCTTTCGGCGGATTGGAAAACGCCGTTCGGGCTAAGCCTCGGCACAACGATCACACTAACAGGCGATGCGTTTGACAATCTGGCCAATACGCGGCGGCTCGATGGCTACACGCTCGTCGGCCTGCGCGCGGCGTATAGCGTGAATGACCGGATTGAACTGTTTGGCCGTGTCGAAAATCTGGGCGATGAAAATTACCAGACCGCCACTGGTTTCAACAGCCTTGGCCGCAATGCCTATGTGGGCGCGCGGGTGAAGTTCTGATGCGGATTGGCTGGTTCCTTGCACTGCTGCTCAGCGGCTGTTCAAGCGGGCCGGCCATTGCTCCCGGTGGGATCGTTTCGGCGAACCCGTGTATCGACGCGGTGCTGGCTGAAATTGCCGCACCGGGGCAAATCGCGGCAGTCAGCGCTTTTTCGCACAAGGCCGACAGCACCTCAGCCCCGCTGGCGTGGGCGCTCAAGCATCCAGCGGTTGGCATTACTGCTGAAGAAATTATTGCGGCACGCCCGCGCCTTTTGCTTACCGGAAATCTGGCGAGTATTGGAACCAACGACGCGCTCACCAAAACCGGGGTCAAAATAATCACCTTTGGCGTACCTGCGACGGTACGAGAGAGCCTCTTGCAGGTGCGCCAACTGTCCCAAGCAATTGGGCGTGAGGCGGCGGGTGAAGCGCTGGTCAGGCGGATTGAAAACAGTCTGATCAGGAGCGACAGCCATTCTTTCAAAATCTCCGCGCTCATTTGGCAGGGCGGCGGGTTCGTTGCTGGCAAGGGTACGCTCCAAGACGAACTGCTTGCCCGTGCGGGTTTCTCAAACGCCAGCGAGACTTACGGTCTTAAACAGTGGGAACAGCTCCCGCTTGAAACGGTGATCCGTAAACCGCCTGCGGTTATTTTCATGGCCAGCAGTGCCGACGGCGATGAGGCCCGCACATTTGCGATGCGTAAGCGTATGATCGCGCGGCTTGGCGGCAAAACGCGGATTGTGTCGTTTCCGGACAAGCTGCTGTTCTGCGGTGGGCCAACGATCATTGACGTGATGCGCGTGTTCAAATCATGATTCGCGCCCTCCTCATCCTCTTCACTATCCTCGCGTTCCTGCTGTCGCTCGCTGCCGGCAAAGTTTGGATCGCCCCTGCCGATTGGTTTGCGAACAGCGCCGACGGTTGGATCATGGCGGAACTGCGCCTTCCGCGCGCGATCCTCGGCACTAGTATCGGCGCGGTGCTCGGGCTTTCTGGCGCCGTTCTTCAGGGCTATCTGCGGAATCCACTCGCTGATCCGGCAGTCGTCGGCATTTCGGCAAGCGCTGCGCTTGGCGCTGTACTCGCAATCTTTTTCGGCTTTGCGCTTTCGCCGATTACCTTGTTTGGTTTTGCGATGACGGGGGCTGGACTTGGGCTGATCGCGCTGATCGCGATTGCCGGGCGCAGCGGCGGGCCGCTTGGTTTCATCCTTGGCGGCGTCGTGCTGGCGACGCTGAGCGGTGCGCTTACATCCTTCGTGATCAGCATTGCGCCAAACCCTTTTGCCACGAGCGAGATCATCAACTGGCTGATGGGTGCGCTGACTGACCGGAGCATGGCAGATGTAGCGATCGCGCTACCGTTTATGGCGGTTGGCGCGTTTATGCTGATGATGACTGGACGCGGGCTTGATGCGCTGACGCTCGGTGAAGACGGCGCGGTTACGCTTGGCATTGATCTCAAACGGTTGCGTTTTCTGGTGATCCTGGGCGTTGGCTTCTGCGTTGGCGCGAGCGTTGCTGTGTCGGGGGTGATTGGCTTCGTCGGCCTGATTGTACCGCACCTGCTGCGCGGCATGGTGGGAGAAAAACCTTCAGCGCTCTTGATCCCGTCAGCGCTTGGCGGCGCGATCTTGACGCTGACCGCCGATGCGCTCGTCCGGTTGACGCCGGGCGTCGGCGAAGTGCGGCTCGGCATTGCAATGGCGCTGATCGGTGCGCCGTTCTTCCTGTGGATGATGCTGCGAGTGCGGGGACGCGCGCTGTGACGATCACGCTTGATAATATAAGCGTCACAATCGGTGGCCAATCAATCCTGAGTGGAATTAGTGGACACCTACAGCGCGGACGCGTCACTGCGTTGATCGGCCCAAACGGTGCGGGCAAGACGACATTGCTGCGTACCGTGCTTGGGCTTCAGCCGCTGTCCGGCGGGGTGATCAGTATAGACGGCGTGAGTGCGTCTACCCTTTCTACCAACGAACGCGCCAGGCGGTTGGCCTATCTGCCGCAGTCAGGCGCGCCGCATTGGAATATCAGCGCGCGCGAACTTGTCGGGCTTAGTCGCCTGCCGTGGCGTGGGACGGCAAAGGATGCAGCCGTGACGGATGCGCTGACCGCAACCGATACACTGCACTTTGCCGACCGCCTGATCAACACGCTTTCAGGCGGGGAGCGCGCACGTGTGATGCTCGCGCGGGTGCTGGCTGGGGGAAGCGACTGGATTTTTGCTGACGAACCGCTGGCCAATCTTGATCCCCGCCATCAGCGCGATGTGATGCTCCGCCTCAAATCCGCCGCGCATGATGAGGGCAAGGGCGTGATCGTTGTTGTTCATGAACTGAGTGCGGCGGCAGAGATTGCCGACGACGTCCTGATCCTAAAAGGCGGGCGCGTGATTGGCACGATCTTCGATGCGCCGACGCTTGAGGCCGCTTTTGACATGCCGTTTGACCTGATCCCGCACGGCAATGGCATTGCAGTTCTGCCGCGCGCAATTTAAGCGTTGAAGCCATGAACTATGACGTCCTTATCGTTGGCGCGGGCCACGGCGGCGCGCAGGCGGCGATAATGCTGCGCCAATTAAAATTTGAGGGGACAATCGCAATCATCGGCGATGAAGGCGAAATCCCCTACGAGCGCCCCCCGCTTTCAAAGGATTATTTTGCGGGTGACAAGGAATTCGACCGCATCCTGATCCGTCCGGCCAAATTCTGGGAAGAGCGCGAAGTTGCGATGCTGCTCAGCAAGCGCGTGGCCTCGGTTGATCCAGTCGCACATTCGGTCACAACCGAAGCGGGCGAGACATTCGGCTATACCCACCTGATCTGGGCAACCGGGGGTGCGGCGCGAATGCTGCCTATCCCCGGCGGCAATCTGCCCGGCGTTCAGGGCGTCCGCACCCGCGCCGATGCCGACGTGATGAAAGCGGCTTCGGAAACGGCAGAGAATATTGTCGTCATTGGCGGCGGTTATATTGGGCTTGAGGCCGCCGCTGTGCTGCGAAAGTTTGATAAAAAAGTGACGCTGCTCGAAGCGCTCCCGCGTGTTCTGGCGCGCGTGGCTGGTGAAGATCTGTCGCGCTTTTATGAGAGCGAACACCGCGCGCACGGCGTTGACGTCCGCCTCGGCGTCTGCGTAACGGCGCTTGAGGGCGAGAGCCGCGTCACTGGCGTTCGGCTTGACAGCGGCGAAGTTCTCCCCGCTGATCTCGTGATCGTTGGCATCGGGATTATCCCCGCCGTCGCGCCGCTCGCCGCTGCCGGAGCAGAGTGCGAAAACGGCGTCCGCGTTGACGCACAGTGCCGCACCAGCCTGCCCGATGTCTTTGCAATTGGCGATTGCGCCGCGCACGCCAACCGTTTTGCAGATGGTGCTACCATCCGCCTTGAGTCAGTGCAAAACGCCAATGATCAGGCTAATACTGTCGCGCGCACGATCATGGGTGATCCGCTGCCCTATCATGCAGTGCCGTGGTTCTGGTCAAACCAATATGATTTGAAGCTCCAGACGGTTGGCCTCTCAACTGGATTTGATCAGGCCGTAACGCGCGGTGATCCAGCAACGCGCAGTTTCTCGGTGGTGTATCTCAAACAAGGTCGCGTGATTGCACTCGACTGTGTGAACAGCATCAAGGATTATGTGCAGGGCAAGGCGCTCGTGGTTGCAGGCGCGCAGATTGATCCCGCGCGGCTCGCCGATACCTCAACCCCACTCAAGGAAATGCTTGGCTAGGCACCGCACTTTTGCCCCCATCAGAATATCTTTGTTGCAAGCGCACCATCGCGCCATAAGAAGCAACAGCATGACCCAAAGTCTGACGCATCTTGAGCGGCTTGAGGCCGAAAGCATCCACATCATGCGTGAAGTGGTAGCCGAAGCAGAAAAGCCGGTCATGCTTTACAGCGTCGGCAAGGATAGCGCGGTGATGCTCCACTTGGCGCGTAAGGCATTCTACCCGAGCCCCCCGCCGTTCCCGCTGCTCCATGTCGATACGACTTGGAAATTCAAAGCGATGTATGACTTGCGTGAGAAGGCGGCAAAAGATGCAGGCGTGGAATTGCTTGTTTATCAAAACCCTGAGGCCATTGCGCGCGGTATCAACCCATTTGATCATGGCGCGCTTCACACCGATATGTGGAAAACCGAGGGGCTGAAGCAGGCGCTTGATCATTACGGGTTTGACGCAGCCTTTGGCGGCGCGCGGCGTGACGAGGAAAAGAGCCGCGCCAAGGAACGTGTCTTCAGTTTTCGCTCAGCCAATCACCGCTGGGATCCAAAAAACCAGCGGCCAGAGCTTTGGAACCTCTATAATGCCCGCAAGTCTAAGGGCGAGAGCATCCGCATCTTCCCAATCTCGAACTGGACTGAGCTTGATATCTGGCAATATATCCAATTGAACAATATCGAGATTGTTCCGCTCTATTTCAGTGCACCCCGGCCAACTTACGAACATGAGGGCCAGATTTTCATGGCCGATGATGTTGAGCGGCTTGAACGCGTGCTTGGCCGCCCGGTTGATCTGACAACGCGCTCAATCCGGTTTCGCACGCTTGGTTGCTATCCGTTAACAGGCGCGGTCGAAAGCGAAGCGACGACGCTTTCCGAAGTCATCCAGGAAATGCTGCTCACCACAACCTCCGAACGCCAAGGCCGCGTCATCGACCATGATCAGGCGGCGAGCATGGAGAAGAAGAAAGCGGAGGGGTATTTCTAATGAAAAACCTCCTCTTCTCCGCGTCTCCGCCTCTTCGCGCGAACCCTCCTTCTTTTTATTCACGCGGAGGCGCGGAGGCGCGGAGGGAAGGCGCTTATGTCTGACCCCATCTATAAAACCGACGCCCTGATCGCGACTGATATTGATGCTTATCTTGATCAGCATCAGCATAAATCGCTGCTGCGCTTTATCACTTGTGGGAGCGTGGATGATGGCAAATCAACGCTGATCGGGCGGCTGCTGTATGACAGCAAGATGATCTTTGAGGATCAGTTGACCGCGCTTGAGGCCGATAGCAAACGCATCGGTACACAAGGGGCGGAAATTGACTTCGCTCTGCTCGTTGATGGTCTTGCCGCCGAGCGTGAGCAGGGCATCACCATCGACGTTGCCTACCGATTTTTCGCGACTGAAAAGCGCAAGTTCATCGTCGCGGATACGCCGGGGCATGAGCAATATACCCGCAACATGGTGACGGGTGCCTCAACCGCTGACCTCGCCATCATCCTTGTTGACGCGCGGAAAGGCGTGCTGACGCAAACGCGGCGGCACAGCTATCTCGCGCATCTGCTTGGCATTCGGAATATCATCCTTGCGGTCAACAAGATGGATCTGGTTGGTTATGATAAGGCGATTTTTGACCGTATTGCTCTGACTTACCGTGCCTTTGCCAATGAGATTGGGATTACAACCTTTCAGGCGATCCCGATATCGGGGTTCAAGGGCGATAATATCACCACCAAGTCAGACAACACGCCGTGGTACAAAGGCGCGTCACTGATTGATCAGCTTGAGAGCGTGTCCCTTGACGCTGAGCGCGATCAGGCCAAGCCGTTCCGCCTGCCCGTGCAATGGGTCAATCGGCCAAACCTTGATTTTCGTGGATTTTCAGGCCTGATCGCGAGTGGGAGCGTCACGGTCGGCGACTCTGTTCGCATTCTACCCTCGGGCAAGACCTCTACCATTTCGCGGATCGTGACGATGGACGGCGATCTGGAAAATGCCGTCGCTGGCCAATCGGTGACATTGTGCCTCGCCGATGAGGTGGATTGTTCGCGCGGCTGCGTGATTGCGGCGACCGAGGCACCACCCCAAGTTGCCGACCGTTTTGAGGCCAATATCGTCTGGATGGCCGATGACCCAATGATCGCTGGGCGCAGCTATTGGATCAAAACCGCGACGCAAACCGCTTCCGCAATTGTGCAAGCGCCCAAATATGAAGTCAACGTCAATACGTTAGAGCAGCGCGCGGCCAAAACGCTTGAACTCAATGCCATCGGTGTCGCTGAAATCGCGACTGACAAGCCGATCATTTTTGAGGCTTATGCGGAGAATAAAACGCTCGGCGGATTCATCCTGATCGACAAGATCACCAACGCGACAGTTGCGGCCGGGATGCTTAATTTCTGTCTGCGCCGCGCGCAAAATGTTCACTTGCAAGCCGTTGATATCAGTCGTGATATGCACGCAGGCCTCAAAAATCAGAAGGCCGCCGTGCTGTGGTTCACTGGTCTGTCGGGCGCTGGAAAATCGACAATTGCCAATCTGGTTGAAAAAAAGCTCCACCGGATGAACCGCCATACCTTCTTGCTTGATGGCGACAATGTCCGCCACGGCCTCAACAAGGATTTGGGCTTTACTGATGCTGACCGGATCGAGAATATCAGGCGGGTTGGTGAGGTGGCGCGGCTGATGGCCGATGCAGGGCTGATCGTGATCACTGCCTTCATCTCGCCCTTCCGCGCCGAACGACAAATGGTGCGTGAGATGCTACCTCCCGGAGAATTTATTGAGGTGCATATAGATACGCCGCTCGCCGAAGCCGAAGCGCGCGATGTGAAGGGGCTTTACAAAAAGGCGCGCAGCGGCGCACTCAAGAATTTCACTGGGATCGACAGTCCTTATGAAGCCCCCGAAACGCCCGAAATCCGCATTGATACAACCGCGATGACGCCTGACGAAGCCGCAGACATGATTATTGAGGCCTTGATCGGATGAGTCACTTTCTCCGCGCCTCCGCGCCTCCGCGCGAAT
>JAYTMV010000388.1:0-4660 GCA_043728175.1 Sphingomonadales bacterium | reverse complement strand
CGTGATTGCAGGAAGCTGTGATAGCCCATGACGCCCAAGCCCACCGAGCGTTCACGGCTTGCGCTATATTTCGCGCGCGCCATTTCTGGCGGGGCGCGGTCAATATAGTCGCTCAGGACATTATCGAGGAAGCGCATGACATCCTCAATAAAGCGCTTGTCACCGTTCCAATCATTCCATGTTTCGAGATTGAGCGACGAGAGGCAGCAGACCGCCGTGCGATCATTGCCGAGATGGTCACGACCGGTAGGGAGCGTGATTTCAGAGCAGAGGTTCGATGTCGTCACTTTGAAACCAAGCTCGCGGTGATGGCGCGGCATTGCCTTGTTCACTGTGTCACCAAAGACGATGTATGGTTCACCCGTGGCAAGGCGGGTTTCAACGATTTTCTGAAACAGCGAACGTGCGTCAACGGTCGCGCGAATACTGCCGTCCTTGGGGCTGACGAGGTTCCATTCAGCGCCGCTGCGCACAGCCTCCATGAACGCGTCAGTGATCAGCACGCCGTGGTGGAGGTTGAGCGCCTTGCGGTTGAAATCGCCCGATGCCTTGCGGATTTCGAGAAATTCCTCGATTTCGGGGTGGTTGATGTCGAGATAGACCGCCGCCGAGCCGCGTCGCAGCGAGCCCTGTGAAATTGCGAGGGTAAGGCTGTCCATCACACGGACGAACGGAATGATGCCGCTGGTCTTGCCGTTGAGGCCGACGGGTTCGCCGATGCCGCGCACACTGCCCCAATAAGTGCCAATGCCGCCGCCGCGCGACGCCAGCCAGACATTCTCGTTCCACGTATTGACGATGCCTTCAAGGCTATCATCAACTGAGTTCAAATAACATGAGATGGGCAAACCGCGCCCGGTGCCACCGTTTGACAGAATCGGCGTTGCGGGCATGAACCATAGTTTTGAAATATAATCATAAATCCGCTGGGCATGTTCCTGATCATCAGCATAGGCCGACGCCACGCGCACGAACAAATCCTGATAGCTTTCGCCCGGCAGCAGATAGCGATCCTTGAGCGTATCCTTGCCAAATTCAGTCAGCAGCGCATCGCGCGCATTATCCTTAATCAACGGATACGACTCAAGCCGACTGCGCGAATCAGTGATCGTGCCTTTGTCGGCCCGCTCAACGTTCACGTTTTCAATCAAAGTCGCCACATCGCTATCGCTAACCAATTGTGATTCACGAAAATCCACTGCTCACATCCCCTATACTCAAAACGACTCGTTCGCATGATTTTAAGGCCATCAGAGCGCGAACATCCTTGATAGCATTTTTCGATCGACCCGTGGTTATTTTTTGCTTTTATGCCCCCACCGACAGCGAATCTTCACGTGCGGCGAAGAGTGATCCTCGACGTTTGCGAACACAAGCTGTTGGGTTGCCCCCGTGACTAACCACCATCTATAGTGATCAATCTTTGGTGAGACGCAAGTGATTTATTACGGTTGCGAGACTCGTTTCGTCGCATCTGTGACTCGTTTCATGGAGTGACTAAGATCACGAATGGCTGCGACGCGCGGAGCTTCCTCACTTTTTGAAATGGCAAGATGGTAAATGTGATCTTAAAAATAAATTTGCGTGAACGCCCTTCAATCGCTTCACGATGCGAAAGTGGATTGCAGCGCGCTAGCTTAGCCCATATCGCACCGCGACGAATGCCCCTGACAGGCTGATAAAGGCAAACCCATCTTATGCTGCTTGAACGTTTCCTTACCCGTGTGATCAAAACCGGCGAACTGGTTGTCACTGGCCCCGGCGCTGCTACCGTTCGCTACGGCACGCCCGATGCCGCACGCTCGCCAGTCAAGATTGCGATTAAGGATGCCGCCACGGCGCGCGCCATCGCACGCAACCCAGCGCTTGGCGCGGGTGAGGCGTGGATGGACGGCCGTCTGACCATCGAGAATGATGATGTCCTCGGTCTGCTTGATCTGGTTGGATACAACATGCGTTGGGATTGGGATAATAAGAGCCGTGTCTCACTGTGGCGTAACACGCGCTGGATCACGCGGCTGCTGCCGCGCAATGATGGTACACGCGCCAAATCAAACGTTGCGCATCATTATGATCTGTCGGATCGGCTCTATGATCTCTTCCTTGATGCCGATCGCCAATATAGCTGCGCCTATTTCACGGACACAGAAAACACGCTTGAAACTGCGCAGAAGGATAAGCTCGCGCATATTGCGGCTAAGCTCTGTCTTGAGCCGGGCCATACCGTGCTTGATATCGGCTGCGGCTGGGGTGGGCTTGCGCTGTATCTCAACCGCGTGGCGGGTGTGTCAGTCACGGGCGTTACGCTGTCTGAAGAGCAGCTACTCGTTGCGCGCCAGCGGGCCGAGGCGGCGGGTGTTTCGGATAAGGTGAAGTTTGAACTGATTGATTACCGCAACGTCACCGGCACCTTTGATCGCGTCGTTTCGGTCGGAATGTTTGAGCATGTCGGGCGTCCGCGTTATAATGCGTTCTTTGATACAGTGCGTGATCGGCTGACCCCTGAAGGGGTCGCGCTGATCCACACTATCGCGCGCGTTGATGGCCCCGGCGCAACCGATCCATTTACCGCGCGCTACATCTTTCCCGGCGGCTATTCACCCGCGATTTCAGAAATACTCCCGCCAATTGAACAAGCGTGGCTGTGGCCAACCGATATAGAGGTGCTGCGCCTGCATTACGGTTTCACGATTGATGAGTGGTACAAGCGCGTGCTCGCCCACCGCGCCGATATTGAGGCGCTGTATGACGAACGCTTTTACCGGATGTGGACGTTTTATTTGTCAGCAGCGATTATCGCTTTTCGCCATGATGGCCACTGTAACGTCCAGATACAGCTCGCGCGCAAACGCAATGTCGTGCCGCTAACCCGCGATTATATGTATGCCAAGGAGAAGGAATATCGTGCGATTGAGGCAGGTTTGGCCTAACGCGTCGCCACCCAAGCGTTCACCTGTTCCTCAAGCACATCTAGTGGCACAGGCCCGCTTTTGAGCACGACATCGTGGAAGCCCTTGATATCGAACCGATTGCCGAGCTGTTTCTCGGCCTTGGCACGCAGATCGGTGATCTTGAGGCGACCGACCATATATGCAGTGGCTTGGCCGGGATAAACAATGTAGCGCTCAATTGCTTTGACGATCCCGCCGGGCGCGTCTGCCGAATTATCCTCGACATATTTGATCGCGCGTTCGCGGCTCCAGCGCTTGTGGTGAAGCCCTGAGTCGACCACCAATCGAATTGCGCGGTGAAGCTCCAACTGAAGCCGCCCGAAATCGCGGTACGGATTAGTGTAAAGCCCCATATCCTTGGCGAGTTTCTCTGAATAAAGCCCCCAGCCTTCGGAATAAGCTGTCACGCCGCCAAATTTGCGGAACGGCGGTACGCCTTTGAGTTCAGTCTGGATCGCGAGTTGCAGATGATGGCCGGGAATGCCCTCATGATAAAACAGCGCCTCAACCTCGGTCATCGGCATGTCAGCCATATTGTAAAGATTGGCATAATAAGTGCCGGGGCGTGATCCATCGGGTGCAGGTCGCTGATAAAACGCCTTACCCGCTGATTTCTCGCGGAACGCCTCGACGCGTTTAACGACCATCGGTGCCTGAGGAAGAACGCCGAACCATTGCGGTAGCAGTGCAGTAATATCCTGCTTCGCCTTTTCGGTTGCGGCAAGATATTGCGCGCGGCCTTCGTCGGTGTTGGCGGCGTAAAACTGCTTATCCTCGCGCATATATTTGAAGAATGCGGATAGATCGCCGTTAAACTTCACGCGGGTCATGATCTCACGCACTTCGCCGTGGATGCGGGCGACCTGATCAAGCCCAAGCTGGTGAGTCTGGTCTGGGGTCAGATTGGTTGTCGTATAATTGCCAAGCCGCTCGGTATAATATGCGGCACCTTTGGCGAAGCGCCACACGCCATCGTCGCTTCCCGCGCGGGCCTCTTGCGCCGTCATTTCGGCAATCAAGCGTTCGTAAGCTGGCTTGACCGAGGCATTGAGCGCCTTGGCACCTGCCGACAGCAATGCGTCTTTCTCATCCTGCGGGATCGTCAGTTTGGCAAGCTTGGCCTTCAAATCGGCGTACAGAGGTGCATCAGTTGCGGGACTCGTGAAGGGCGCACCCGTGATAACGTTGCGCGCGTCGGCAATGACATAAGGATAGACCCATCTGGGCGGCATCACGCCTTTGTCGGCGTTATTCTTTGCCTTGGTGATGACCTGATCCATTGCGGTGCCAAGCCCGCCAAGGCGGCTTACATAGGCTTCTGCGTCAGCCTTGCTATCGACTCGGTGAATATTGATGAGAAACGCGGGAAGCTGGCTTTGCGGGCCGTTCATCTGATCAAAGGCATAGCCATAGTTGCGATAGGCGAAGGCTGCGCTGCGCCGTTCGATCATTTTTTCAAATAGGCGAAATGATAGACGATTTTCGGGGCTTAGTTTGGCAGAGCCAAAGCGCTTGCGCATATCCCGGAGTGCGATTTGATCGGATTGTTGACGGCGCACGGCCTCTGCGTCCGAATAATCATCCCATTTGGCATAATCACCGTCTTTAATCGCACGGAAGGATTTTCCAACAGGTGAGCGCGCAAGCTGCGCCGCATCATAATCTTCGAAAAATTGAGCGATTGCAGCGTCGGGATTATTGACCGCCGC
>JAYTMV010000387.1:0-11250 GCA_043728175.1 Sphingomonadales bacterium | reverse complement strand
AAATAGAATATTTACCGCCAGCGCGCTCGGAATGGACGGCCATTCCGTCGCGGACTAAATAGCCAACGAGTGGTGTCGCGGGAGTGCCCCAAATTGGGCAGGGGATATCAGTCATAATTTAGTCCTGTTCAAATGTCTTGACACTTCCCACCATATGGTATAAAAAGCCATATGGCCAAGGCGATATTGCTGTTCCGTGATAAGGCTCAATATCCTGATGGGGCTATATTGGAAATGACGATCTGGCAAATCCCTGAGCGCACAGTGGAGCGCCCGCATGGTTTGAAATATTCGCTCTATTATGGTCGGGATGGCGAACGGATTATTGGTTATGATAATGAGGCAGGAAAAGGCGATCATCGCCATTATCGCACACGTCAAGAACTATATGACTTTAGCGGCCCGCAACAACTGATTGCGGATTTTCTGGCCGATGTGCAACTTGAACGAGGTGAGCCATGAACGACAAGCAGGTCAATATTCATATCGGCAACGCCCATGATATGGGCGCGCGCTTTGTGGAGGCGTGGCACACTACCGAACGCGGCGAGGCGGTTGCGCGTGACCATGTGACGTTCCTTTCGCTTGAGGCATTTGTTTCGGCCATGTCGCCCAAACGGCTGGCGCTGATCCAATATCTCCGCACGGCGGGAGCAATGTCTGTGCGAAAACTCGCGGGCGAGATTGGGCGTGACTATAAATCGGTTCACGGCGATGTTGCGATGCTCGTGGCAGCCGGATTGATTGTGCGCGAAGCCAAGGATCAGGTTGCGGTGCATTGGGACCACGTCCATGCCGATATGCGGTTGGCGGCATAATGGCCTAGCTCCGCTACTCAATCGGTGTCACAATCTTATTCGCTGCCGTAGTGGACGCGCGTTGCCATGAATGACGTGTCTTAGGAACAGGTCTTGACAGACAATTAGGTATTGTGAGATATTTAGGTACCGGAGGCATTCATATGACCTATCATGCAAAAATTATAACCGGCGGCAAGGTCGTGATTCCCGCCGATATGCGCCGCGAACTTGATGTAAAAGATGGCGACTCAATCGTATTTGAACGCGAGGGCGATGTGTTCGTCGTCAAATCCTACAGGCAGGTCGTGCGTGAAGTGCAGCAGCGCATGAAAGAACTCATCAAAGAGCCGTTCACCGTTGATGATTTTATCGCAGATCGCCGCGCTGAGGCCGCACGCGAGTGAATTTCATACTTGATGCGTCTGCTTTGCTGGCTGTGATGCTTAATGAGCGCGGAGCAGAAATCGTCATCCCTTTGTTGCGACGTTCAACAATATCAACAGTCAATCTAAGCGAGGTTTACACCAAATTGATCGCGAACGACATCACGATCAATGAGGCACAGTCGCAGATCAACCGCTTTGAACTTGATATTCGCCTGTTTGATCAAAGTCATGCAGTACGCGCGGCTGAACTGCGTCCACTAACAAGCCATTTAGGGCTTTCCTTTGGTGATCGCGCCTGTCTAGCACTCGCGCAGAATGATAATATTCCCGTCCTCACCGCCGATCAGGATTGGGCCAAGCTTGATCTTGGTATTGAGATTCGTTTGATTCGGGAGCGGTCATGAAGCGTCTTATTCTCACGGTTGTGCTGGCCATTGCCGCACCTAGCGTTGCCACTGCCGCGACCCCCTCCACCATTTCCGCCCACCCGCAAGCCAAGCTCTATGACGCCACCCGCGATGCGCGGGCTGATGTCTCCGCTGCGCTCGCTCGCGCGAAGGCCGCGAACAAGCGCGTGATCCTCGTGATGGGGGCGAATTGGTGTCATGATAGCAAGGCATTGGCCGGCTGGTTTGAAAGCGCTCGGTTTAAGGCGATGCTGACGCCGCTATATGAGATTGCCTATATCGACGTTGGCAAGCCGCAACGCCGCGAGGGGCGCAATATCGAGATTGCGCGAGAGTTTGGCATTAAAAAGATCAAGGGCACGCCGACGGTGCTGATCCTTTCCCCCGAAGGCCTACTCCTGAACAAAAATGACGCGCCAACTTGGCGCAATGCGGCGAGCCGGAGCGAGGACGATATTTTTCGCAGCTTTGCTGAATTTGGCCGCTAACAGCGTCCACCATGTCTCCAATCGAAATCATCGCGGTTGCGCTTGGCGTCGCCAATATCTTGCTCGTGGCGCGTCGGAGCATCTGGAATTTCCCCGTCGCGCTGGTGATGGTGACGCTTTATGCACGGATTTTCTGGGACGCCAAACTCTACAGCGATGCCGGGCTTCAGGGCTTTTTCTTTGTGGTCAATCTTTATGGCTGGTGGTCTTGGCGTGCAAACAAGGGTGATACTGGCGAAGTGGTGGTTGAGAGGCTCGCCCGCACCGCGCTCACCGCGTGGATTGGCGGATCAATCATCGCGGTGCTTGGCTGGGGCACGGTCATGGCGCGACTGACTGATGCGAGCCTGCCCTATGCTGATGCCTCAGTCGCGATGCTCAGTGTGGCCGCGCAATTGCTGCTGACATGGCGCAAGCTTGAGAATTGGTATTGGTGGATTGTCGTCAATATCATTTCGGTTGGGCTATATGCGGCGAAAGGTCTTTACTTGACGACCGGGCTTTACGCGCTGTTCCTGATCCTTGCGGTTTGGGGCTTGATAAGCTGGCGTAAAGGCGTGCGTACATGAAAACCATCTGCCTCCACGGCCCTGAAAGCACTGGCAAATCAACATTGGCGACGCATCTCGCCGCGCATTTTGGCTGCGAGCTGGTTCCCGAATATGGCCGCGCTTACTGCGATGAACATGGCACTGATATTGGCATGGCAGCACTCGTCGAAATCGCCCAGACGCATGATGCGATGACGCGCGCGGCGCGGGCGCGGACGTCGGATATGCTGATCCTTGATACCGATCCGCTGATGACGGCGGTGTGGGCCGACATGATGTTTGGGGAGCGTGATCCTTGGTTTGACCGGTTTGTGGGCGTGGCTGATTTGTATCTGCTGCCCGATATTGATTTGCCATGGATTGATGATGGCCTGCGGATTTACGGCGGCGCGGAGGAGCGCGCGCGCTTTTTTGCGCTGTCACGCGCTGAGCTTGAGCGGCGAACTGTGCCTTACGCGGTGATCAGTGGCAACGGCGAAACACGGTTTGAAAATGCGTTGGCGGCCATCGCGCGGCTTAGGCCCTGACCCTAGCTGACCCAACCGATCCAATCGGCCACATCTTCAAAATCATCTGCAATCATCTTTGCGCCGGCGGCTTTCATCGCCTCAGCGTCACCGGGCAGGATATGCGATCCTGCGGTAAAACCGATTACGCTCAAACCCGCCGCTACTGCTGCTGCGACGCCCGCCACATGATCTTCAATTGCGACCATCCGTTTCGGCACGATCCCAAGTTTTTCTGCGGCCAATGTGTAAACTTCGGGGTCTGGCTTATCATGGGCAAGCGTTGCGGTCGTATAAACATGCTCACCGAAATGATGCTCAAGCCCAAAGCGCGCGAGCGTCTGTGAAATCCAGATCGGTTCGCTTGATCCAGCGATTGCGCGCGGCACCCCTGATGTGAGATCAAGGAAGGCCTCAATCCCCGGCACCGTGCCAACTTCAAGGATTACGCGTCTGCTCATCCGCTTATATTGCTGACTGATCAGCGATTCAGGAATTTCGCTGCCCATCCGCGCTTCAAGGAGGACAAGAACATCGCTCCAACGCTTTGAACTGAAATCACGCAATGCGTCATCAAGTGAGGTTGGCATTCCTGCCTCAGCCATGCTTTCAATTAGCGCCTGCGTTGACAGTCGCTTGCTATTGGCAATCACGCCGTCGAAATTAAATATGATTGCTTCAAACCGCATCACAATATGATTGCAGCTTTGGCGGTGGCTGTCACCCTATTATGATTGGGGCGGCTAAATTGAAAGTTCGATCCATTCGGCAACGCTTTCATAATCAGTGGCAATATGGTGCGCGCCCGCCGCGCGCAGGCGTTCGATATCACACGTCCCCATATGTGATGCGGCAGTAAGACCAACGGCTGACATACCCGCAGCAATCGCAGCCGCAACGCCCGATACGCTATCTTCAATCGCGACGATATCTTCTGGCGCGATGCCGAGCTTTTGCGCGGCAAGTAAATAAATTTCAGGGTGCGGCTTACCGTGTTTGAGGCTGGTTGTGCTGTAAACATGTTCGCCGAAATGGTCGGTAAATCCAAAGCGCGCCAATGTCGGCTTAATCCAGAGCTGATCTCCTGATGAAGCAATAGCGCGCGGCAGCTTTCGAGAGATTGCAAGAAAGGCTTCGATGCCGGGCACTGGCTTACTTTCGCGCATGACTTTTTGGCCGAGCCATTCAATCTTTTGACCGATGAATGATGACGGCAGCTCACGCCCCAGCCGTTCCTCAATCATATCAAGGATATCAGCCCAGCGCTTCCCACTATAATCACGCAGCGAATCGTTTAGGCTGGTTGGCAATCCAATAGCGGTCAACCCATCGGCAAGTGTCTGATTGAGCAGCATTTCGCTATCGGCGATTACGCCGTCAAAATCAAAAATAATCGCCTTAAATCTCATTCCCGACCTCCAAACAGCGCGCTGCCAACGCGGAGATGCGTTGCGCCTAGCATGATTGCGGTTTCAAAATCGCTGGTCATGCCCATGCTCAGCGCGGCAAGCCCGTGATCATGTGCGAGCTTGGCAAGCAGTGCAAAATATGGCGCAGCTTCAGTGTCAGTGGGCGGCACCGCCATTAAACCGACGACATTAAGCGTGGCGACCCGCGCCGTTTTGAGCAAGGCTGGCAGCGCCTCAATCGCGCATCCACCTTTTTGAGGCTCCTCGCCAATATTGACCTGAATGAAACAGCATGGCCGCTTGTCAAGGCGATCCGAAGCGCGCGCTATCGCGGTGATCAGCGATTCGCGGTCAACCGAGTGGATGGTGTGGAACAGGGCAACAGCATCTTCGGCCTTGTTTGACTGCAATTGCCCAACCAGATGCAGTTCAAGCGCACCAAACTGATCGATCAATGCTGGAAATTTCGTCTGCGCCTCCTGCACACGATTTTCGCCAAAAACACGCTGACCTGCGGTAATGAATGGGGCAATCGCCTCAGCATCATAGGTTTTTGAAACCGCGATCAGGTTGATATCGCTTGTCTTGCGCCCCGCAATTTTGGCGGTGCGCGCAATTCTGCTATTGACGCTGGCCAATCGTTCGCTGGCCAATTGTTCATAATCACTCATCATATCGCTATAGAAAGCTCTATGCCAAAGCGCCAAGCCCTATCACTTCCCAAAATATGGTTGATGACTGATGAGCGGCTTGGCGATGCGCTATTGCCCAGCATAGCGGCACTGCCAAAGGGTTCTGGGATCGTGTTTCGTCATTATAGCCTTGAGCCGCGCGCGCGCGCTGCTCTCTTTCGCAAAGTGAGCGCTGTCGCGCAGCGGCATCGCCATGTGCTGGTGGTTGGGGGCCTCCCAATCGCTGCGCCAGTTTGGCGCGTCGCAGGGCGACATGGGCGCGTGCGTGGTGCGATCACCGCGCCGGTGCATTCACGGCGTGAAGCCATCGCAGCGCAACGAGCAGGCGCCGCACAATTATTTGTATCGCCCATTTTTGCAACGCAATCACACCTCGGAGCGCCTGTGCTTGGCCGCGCGCGGTTTGGGCTGTTGATCGCTAATCTGCGGGTGCCCGTTGTTGCACTCGGCGGGATGAATAAAGCGCGCGCAAGGAGTTTGCTGTCAATGAAGATTTACGGATGGGCAGCGATATCAGCGCTAGCCACTAAAAATTAGAAGCGGAAGGCCGTGCCTACATAGACTGCTTGGCTATCGCGGATGGTATCAGTTGGCGCTGCAAGACGATCCCGTTCACTCTTATAACGAACACCTGCGGTGACATCGAGGCGGCGAGTCAGCCGGTAGGAACCCCCAACATCAAGCGAAACACTTTCGCCGCCTGTGATTGAACGCGGCATATTGCCCATCGGCTTTTCGGCACCGAGTTGAACGCGCGTGCTCCACTTGCTGGCGTTATAACTGATCCCAAGGTCTACGCTTTCGCGGCCTCCCGGTGCCACGCCAGCATCAATGCGCGCTACATCGCCTGACACGGCAAAGCGCTTCCAGCCAACGCCAACGCCGAGATTATAGGCGACCGGGTTCACACCAAGTGATGGTGCCACTGAAAGCAGCGACACCGCGCCCGGCGTCACACTATTCACGCCAGCATTATTGCCAACGGCGCGCGCGCGCACCGCAACGCGCACCGAACGACGGTTGCTGTCCGACGCTGCGGGTGTAAAACGAAATCCCGATGAAGCAATCCCGCTGCGCGCGAGGGCGGCGGCAAGACGCGGATCGGCCGAAGCTGGAGTAAATGTGCCGATGCCACCGCGTAGAGCAGTCGCACCACTACGCTTTGCCATAAACTTATCAGCCGACGCGCCAATCGCGGGGGTCATGACGAGGGCTGCGGTGCAAAGCATCGCTCCGATCGCCCCTATCTTGAATTTTCCCGAAAACATGCATCGACCCCAGTTGGCTTTCGTAATCTGATAGCATGTTTTCTAATGAGGTTGCCAGTGCCGAGAGTCACATTCTGTGCATTTGTTGCAAGAACTCCACACTTGGCCTTCAGGCTTGGCGTAATGGCTTTCTGATTATATCACGCGCTAAATTTATGCTCAGTGCGCTGTCAGAGTTAACGCACCGCTTGCAGCCGACGCAAACCGCCCTATAACGCCGCTTATTCGTTATTTTTCAAGGATAGCCCATGTTCAGGCCGTATCAAATTATTCTCTCGGTTGCTCTTATTGCAGGCCTTCCCGCCTGTGCCGCGATAAAGAAAGATTTGTCGAAGGGCATAAATTATTTTGGTGGTGACAAGCAGGAGGAAGGTGCCAAACGCGGCATTGCGCCTTCAAAAGTGACTGCAATCGGCGTCAACAGCTACCTATATCTCGCGACTCTCGACACGGTTTCGTTCATGCCGCTGCTTCAAAGCGACTCGGCGAACGGCGTTGTCATCACTGACTGGTACGTCAATCCTGCCACGCCAAATGAGCGGATGAAGCTGACGGTTTCAATTCTTGACCAGGAACTTCGTGCCGATGCGCTACGCGTTGCGGCTTCGCGTCAGACGCTCAAGTCTGGCCAATGGACGGATGCGCCGGTGCAGGCGGCCACTGTGCAAAAGCTTGAAGAGATCATCCTGACCAAGGCCCGCGATCTTCGTCGTAATTCAAATCCTGGCTGATCGGTCAAATTCATGAGTTCGCGTTTCAACCCGATGAAGGCTGACGCGCGCTGGCAACAGGTGTGGGAGGCCGAGCAGAGCTTTGCCGCCCCAACTGGCACCAGCGATACCCGCCCGCGCGCCTATGTGCTTGAGATGTTTCCCTATCCCTCGGGGCGCATCCACATGGGCCATGTCCGCAACTACACGATGGGTGATGTCCTCGCGCGTTATAAGGCGATGACGGGTCACGCTGTGCTTCACCCGATGGGGTGGGACAGTTTCGGGATGCCCGCCGAAAACGCGGCGATGGAAAAGAAAGTTCACCCCGGCGACTGGACACGCGCCAATATCGCGGCGATGCGTGGGCAATTGAAACGGCTTGGCCTTGCGATTGATTGGAGCCGCGAGCTTTCGACCTGCGAGCCTGAATATTACGGGCATGAACAGGCGCTGTTCCTTGATCTTTACAAGGCGGGGCTGGTCTACCGCAAGGAATCAGCGGTCAATTGGGATCCGGTTGACATGACCGTGCTCGCCAATGAGCAAGTGATTGACGGGCGCGGTTGGCGCTCGGGCGCGCTCGTTGAAAAGCGCAAGCTCAGCCAATGGTTCCTGAAGATTACCGATTTTGCCGAGGATTTGCTGGAAGGCTTGGACGGACTTGAGCATTGGCCCGACAAGGTCAAGCTGATGCAGGCCAATTGGATCGGCAAATCAAAGGGGCTGAAATGCACCTTTAACTTAACGGGCACGCATGACGGCATCGATGTGTTCACCACACGGCCCGATACGATGTTCGGCGCGAGCTTTGTCGCGATTGCGGCTGATCATCCGCTCAGCGCCGCGATGGCCGAGAATGCGCCAGAATTGCAGGCGTTCATTGAGGAATGCCGCCGGGGCGGAACAACAGCGGCCGAGATTGAAACCGCTGAGAAGATGGGCTTCAACACGGGACTCACGGTTGAACATCCGCTTGATCCGGCGTGGCATTTGTCCGTCTATGTCGCCAATTTTGTCCTGATGGATTATGGTACGGGGGCGGTGTTCGGCTGCCCCGCACATGATCAGCGTGATCTCGATTTTGCACGCAAATACCGGCTTGATGTGACGCGGGTTGTGTCTGACGGTGATCTGACAGACGCTGATTTTAAAGGCGACACCGCCTTCACTGGCCCCGGCAAAATTGTGAATTCGCATTTCCTCAACGGGATGACGATTGACGAGGCCAAGGCCGCCGTCATCGCTAGGGCCGAACATGAAGGCTGGGGCGAAGGGCAAACGCAGTACCGCCTGCGCGATTGGGGCGTTTCGCGCCAACGCTATTGGGGGACGCCAATTCCGATCATCCACTGTGATTTTTGCGGGGTGCTGCCTGCGCCGCGATCCTCGCTGCCGATTGTGCTGCCCGATGATGTTGATTTTGAAACGCCGGGCAACCCGCTTGAGCGCCACCCGACTTGGAAAGCTGTGCCCTGCCCCAACTGCAAAGAGCCTGCGAGGCGCGAAACCGATACGCTTGATACGTTTGTGGATTCGAGCTGGTATTTCATCCGCTTCGCCTCACAGCCTGAAAATGCGCCTTTCGATAAGGCCGAGGCCGAGCGCTGGCTGCCCGTTGGGCAGTATATTGGCGGGGTTGAACATGCGATCCTGCATTTGCTTTACGCCCGTTTCTGGACGCGTGCGCTCCAGCGGATCGGACGGCTTGACGTGGCCGAACCGTTCAAGGGGCTGTTTACGCAAGGCATGGTGACGCATGAAACATACCGCGCGACCAAGGCGGTAATGAACCTAAAAGGTACGCCTTTCGTCAAAGACGGCGTTCCCGTGACTGAATCCTTCTGGGTTGGCCCTGATGAAATCAAGGATAAGAACGGTGTACTCGTCTGGACGGAGGACGACTCCCCAGTCGAAATTGGCCGCGTCGAGAAAATGTCGAAGTCCAAGAAGAACACCGTCGATCCGCTGCCGATGTTCGATCAGTTCGGGGCCGATGCCGTCCGTTGGTTCATGCTGTCTGACAGCCCACCCGAGCGCGACTTGCCTTGGAGCGAGGCTGGAATTGAAGGCACATGGCGCTTCGTTCAGCGGCTGTGGCGGATTTTTGAACGCGATGTCGAAGCCAGTGCAAGTGGGAGAGATCCCGATCTTGAGCGCCAGCTTCACCGCGCGATTGCAGGCATTGGCGCTGATATCGAAGCGCTTGGCTTCAACAAGGCGGTTGCAAAAGCGCATGAATTTGCCAATTTCATTGAGAAAGCCGCACCCTCGGCCACGCGCGCGGCGGCGGCGCGGACGCTCGCGCATCTGATCGCACCGATGCTGCCGCATCTGGCCGAAGAGGCTTGGGAGGCGTTTGGCGGCACCGGCCTGATCGCGCATCAGCCTTGGCCGATTTACGATCCGGCGCTGCTGGTTGAAACGCAGACGACGATTGCAATCCAAGTGAGCGGCAAACTTCGTGACACGCTGACTGTTGCCATGGATGCGACCCGCGAGGAATTAGAGGCTGCCGCCCTTGCCAGTGAGAAGATTATTCGCACACTTGATGGCGCAACCCCCAAAAAGGTGATTGTGGTTCCGGGCCGCTTGGTCAACGTAGTGATATGAAACGCTTCGCTGCCTTTGCGCTTGTCATGATGCTTCCCGCCTGCGGATTGCAGCCGCTTTATGGGGATCGCAATGTCAGCAATACGCTGCGCAGCGTTGAGCTTGCCCCGATTGAGGGCAAGGCGGGCTATCTCGTGCGATCGGCACTTGAACAGCGACTCGGCAAACCTGCTGGCGGGGCCGCGCGCTACCGGCTTCAAGTTGAGCTTGATGATCAGATCAATGGCTTTGGTGTCCGCCGCGATGATTCTGTTACGCGTGAACGGCGCATATTGCGAGCGCGCTACCGCTTGATTGAAACTAACGGCGGCACGACAGTGCTTGATGCAACCGCAGGTTCGGATTCAGGGATTGACGTGGTTTCCTCTGAATATGCGGTGGTTGCCGCTGAAGAAACCGCGCTTGAGCGGCTAACTGAAATCGTTTCGGATCAAATCGTCGCGCGCGTGGCGCTGTATGTGAAACGCAGTGAAGCCGCACCGGACAAGAAGTGAAGGTCAACGCGGGGCAGATTGAGCGTGCGCTCGATTCGCCGCCTGACAACATCCGGCTCTATTTACTCTATGGCCCTGATGAAGCGGGGTCGCGCGCGCAGGCCAAGCGGCTTGAACGGGCAATGGGGCCGGGGGCTGAGCGCGTCGA
Source organism: Sphingomonadales bacterium (assembly GCA_043728175.1). Taxonomy (GTDB): domain Bacteria; phylum Pseudomonadota; class Alphaproteobacteria; order Sphingomonadales; family Sphingomonadaceae; genus Aquisediminimonas. Next base: position 778 of record JAYTMV010000387.1, on the reverse strand, counting down.
CCTTGACGGTGCTACGCTGAAGAGCGATCCGGCGCGGCTTGCAGATGAGGCGGCCTCAACCTCACTTTTTGGCGATAAGCGCCATATCCGCTTAACGCTCAGCGGTGATGAAGCACTGCCCGCGATTGAGGCGCTGCTTGAAGCACCCGCTGCGGGCAATCCGGTCGTTGCGATTGCGGGCGCGCTTAAGCCGGCCTCGGCTCTGCTCAAGCGCGCGCTTGCTGACGGCGCGGTAATGGCCTGTGCCAATTATCCGCTTGAGGGGGAAAATGCCGATCGGCTGGCAATTGCGATGGCAAGCGGCCTTGGCATTCGCCTCTCGCCCGATGTCGCGCGCATGATTGTGGGTGCTGCTGCGGGCGACCGCGCGGTGATGAACCAAGAGCTTGAGAAACTTGCGCTTTATCTTGATGCCGCCCCCGAACGACCAACCGAAGGCGATATGGTCGCGTTTGAAGCGATCAGCGCTGGCAACGGCGAGGGTGAGCTTTCGCGCCTGATCGACGCGGTGATGGACGGCCAGCCAGCGCTCGCCGCGCGTGAGATGGCGGTGCTCGCAGAGGAAGGGGTGGACGGTATCGCGCTGATCCGCGCGATGAATAAGCGCGTCCAACTGCTCACCCGCTTTGCCGCTGATGTCGCGGGCGGGCAATCGGTCGAAAATGTGATGGAGCGCGCGGGCAAATCCTTATTCTGGAAAGATAAAATGCCAGTTCAGAGGCAACTTAAACGCTGGGCACCAGCGCGTTTGGCCACCGCCGCAGACCGCCTTCTGGCC
>JAYTMV010000386.1:0-28131 GCA_043728175.1 Sphingomonadales bacterium | reverse complement strand
GCGCGCTGACATAGCCTTTATGCGCGCTGCAATAACGCCATGTGCGGTTGATCGTACTGACATTATCAACGACGGCGCGGCTAGTGCACATTACATGCGTTCCCGACAGCAGTTGCTCAAGCCCTTCACTCGCCACGGTTGGTTCACTGCGCACCCAGGCGAAGCCATCGCTCATTTTGCCAACCTTATATTCGCGCTCGGCACCAAGGAGTGAAGCGGGTTTGGGCGCAGGATCAGATTTAGGCGGGGCAGCCATTTTCTCATTTGAATTCGCTTCCGCCTTTTCAATCACAACTGGGGGCGACGGCTTATCATTCCCGCCGATTATCCCCGCTTGGCTCAGCCCCACAAGAAGCCCAGTGAGCGCGACAACAAGGCCTGTAACAGCGGTTAATATGCCCCGCACTGATGTCCAGAAACTGCCGCCCTCAGCCGCATCGGCTTTCGGCGCACCGACACTCTGGTTTACCGTATCTTCCAACCCCATTTGCAAATCCTCCGCGAATTTTACGCGACGCCAACTGCGGCACTTTAGGCCGTGACGCTACTCCTCGCTGCGATAAATGGCACAAAGATCAGGCACAGGCAATTCATCGCTTCCGTCCAAAATTTAATCTATTGCAAAACTGATAAGCCAACAGCTTGACCTCCGCCGCCCGAATCCGTAATGGCGCATCTCGCCAGCGCGCTGGCCCCTTCGTCTAGCGGTTAGGACGCGGCCCTTTCACGGCTGAAACACGGGTTCGATTCCCGTAGGGGTCACCAAAAAGCTTTGCCGGGTGTGCAGCTTGATCATGAGTGGCTTTACGGGCAGTAGAGCATCATGAGCCGCCAGCTAATCAATGAATATCGCGCCGAACTTGATCGGTTGAAAGCAATATCGGGAAGCAGGCGCGAAAGTGTTTTGCGTGAACCGTTTAAGGATTTGCTTAAACGGTGGAGCAAATCGCAGGATCTGCAATTTGTCGCAGAACACGGGATTACCACGCCGAAGGGCAATCGCATATATGTTGATGGCGCGCTGCTCCACCCGCTTGGTGTGCCCTTTGGCCATTGGGAGGCCAAGGATGAAAATGATGACCTGCAAAAGGAAATCAGTGATAAATTCCGTAAAGGCTATCCCAAGGAAAATATCGTCTTTTCTGACGATGTAACGGCGGTTCTCTGGCAAAATGGGCATGAGGCTGCTCGCGCGTCAATGGAGGATGCTGAAACGCTCCTCCCCCTCCTCACGCGCTTTTTCGCGCATGAACGTGCTGAGATTGCCGAATTTAACAAAGCGGTGAAGCAGTTTGCGGTTGATCTGCCTGCCGTGCTTGAGGCGCTGCGCAGGATCATCGCAGACAAGCGCGCCGCCTCCAAAGAGTTTGCCAAGGCGCAGGATGATTTCCTGAAACATGCGCGTGATGCAATTAATCCGGCGGTCAATGAAGGCGATGTGCAGGAAATGCTGATCCAGCATATCCTGACTGAGGATATCTTTGCCAAAGTGTTTGAAAACCCCGATTTCCACCGCCAGAATAATGTCGCGGTCGCGCTGATCGCGCTTGAGGATAAACTCTTCGGCTACGGTGAAAAGCAAAAGCTGCTTAAACAGCTTGGGCCCTATTATGCCGCGATCCAATCCACCGCCGCCGTGATCGATAGCCACAGTGAGAAACAGGGCTTTCTCAAAGGGCTGTATGAAAATTTCTACAAGGTGTATAATCCGATGGCGGCCGACCGGTTGGGCGTGGTCTATACACCGGGAGAGATCGTCCGCTTCATGATCCGCAGCGCCGATTGGCTGTGCCAAACCCATTTCGGCAAAAACCTGATTGATCGCGGCGTTGAAATCCTTGATCCGGCAACGGGCACTGGCACATTCATCGTCGAACTGCTCGAAAGCTTTCGTGGAAACCATGAGAAACTGCGGCATAAATATAAGGAGGAGCTTCATGCCAATGAAGTGGCGATCCTGCCCTATTACGTCGCCAATTTGAACATCGAGGCGACTTACGCGGCGATCACCGGGCAATTCGCCGAATATCCCAATCTGTGCTTTGTCGACACGCTCGATAACGTCGCGGCGCTTGGGATTTACAGCGGGCATCAGGGCGATATGTTCGGCAGCGTTAGTGACGAAAATATGGGCCGGATCAAACGCCAGAATGACCGCAAGATCAGCGTGATCATCGGCAACCCGCCCTATAATGCCAATCAGCAGAATGAGAATGATAACAACAAAAACCGCGTCTATGCGCGCATCGACGAGCGGATAAAGCAGACCTATATCAAAGCGAGTACCGCACAGAAGACCAAGCTGTACGATATGTATTCGCGCTTTTTCCGCTGGGCGAGTGACCGCCTGACCGAAGACGGGGTGCTGGCGTTCATCACCAACCGCAGCTTTATCGAAAGCCGGACGTTCGATGGTTTCCGCAAGATGGTGGCGCAGGATTTCAACGAAATCTGGGTCGTCGATCTGGGCGGCGATGTGCGTAACAATCCAAAGCTCTCAGGGACGACGCACAATGTGTTTGGGATTCAAACTGGCATCGCCATTTGTTTCTTGGTCAGGAAAGTGGGTTTGGAAGGCTGCGCGATCCGGTATGTCCGACGGCCTGAAGAGGACACGGCGGACGACAAGCTAAGCTGGCTCGGCGGTAACGAATTGAAATCCGTTTTGACCACGACCCTGAAACCTAGCATCCGTAATGATTGGCTGCACTCGCCTGACGATGCCTATCAGGCATTTCTGCCCATCGCTGATAAGGCAACAAAGGGTGCAACTGATAGGTCGCAGGACCGAGCAATCTTTCGACTTTACTCCCTCGGTATCGTGTCGGCACGCGACGATTGGGTATATGATCGAAATCAAGAGCACTTGGTTCAGAAGACTGAATTTTTCCAAAAGGCTTATGAAGACGCCATTTCAAATCCTGCAGCTTGGTCAGCGTCCGACGCAAGCGAACCTCGTTTTGCAAATGGATTGAAATGGACGAGATCGCTCAAGGCTCGTGCCAAGAAGCGCCAACCCCTTCCTACCTCACCCATTACGACTGCGAGCTATCGACCGTTTTGCAAGCTGGAAATGTCGTTTCCATCACCTTTAAACGAAATGGAAAATCGGAACGGTGCAATATTTCCTCCAGCCACCTCAAATACAGTAATTTGCTTTGCCGACATAACAGTTCGGACTGAATTTTCGGCCCATTCGATAAATCATCCAATGGACTATAATTACGCAGGCTCAGCCGGTGGTTTTCAGCAACTCCCCCGCTACCGCTACACCAAGTCCGGCGAGCGGGTGGATAATATCACCGATTGGGCGGTTGCGCAGTTTGTGGGGCATTACCAAATTCCTCCCCGGAACGGGGAGGGGGACCATCCGCAGGATGGTGGAGGGGCACAGGCCGGTTCTCCTGACACCGAAAGCTTGCGCCATTCTGCGGGTGTCCCTCCACCCCCGCCTTCGGCGGCGGTCCCCCTCCCCCAAGGGCGAGGAATTACCAAGGACGCCATTTTCGCCTATTGCTATGCCGTCCTCCACGATCCGCTGTACCGCGAAAAATATGCGCTGAACCTCAAACGCGAATTTCCGCGCATTCCGTTTTACCCGGACTTTGCGCGGTGGGTTGCGTGGGGCGAGGCTTTGCTCAAGCTGCATATCGGCTATGAGGATGTGAAGCCTTTCAAGCTAACCCGCGTCGATACCCCAGCGCCCAAACGCGCCGAGGGGACGCATCCCAAGCCCAAGCTTAAATCATCGCCCGACAACGGTGTGATCATCATTGATGAGGACACCCAGTTGACTGGCATTCCGCCCGAGGCGTGGGCTTATCGCCTTGGCAACCGTAGCGCGATCGACTGGGTGCTTGACCAGCACAAGGAAAAGACCCCGCGCGATCCAACGATCCGCGCTAAGTTCAACACGTACCGCTTTGCCGATTATAAGGAGGCCTGCATTGCCCTCCTCGCGCGTGTCGTGACGGTAAGTGTTGAGACCGTCGCGATTACGCAAGCGATGAAGGATGCCCCGCGATAAAATCACAAATTAGCGTAACCAACTCTTCGGGTTTATCCTCCTGAAGGAAATGCCCTGCGTCAGTGATGATTGTATGCTGCTGACCTGCGGCACCGGGGATGCGCGCGATGAACTGTTTTTCGCCGCCGCTGGTGACAGGATCTTTATCGCTAAAACACGTCAGAACGGGGCGATTTCACCCGAAAGGAGACTGTATCGTTACCCTTCCAAGGCATCCCGACGGTCAGGTGTTTCGGTCAAGCAACAGCATGACTTAACCTTGTGGAACGCCTTGCAACTTTCCCGATTGCCAATTTTTCCAGCATATCTTACTAATAGCATCATGCTTCACCTCGTTCGCCCTCTCTTGCGCCTGTTTGCCCTTGTCTGGCTGGCGCTTGGCATGAGCGTTCCGGTTTCGGCGTGGACGGTTCACCAGTCCGCACATGCCGTTGCAAAAGTCGCGCTTGATGTGGCTCATCATCACGAGACAGACGGCAGCGTGGCGGTTCATGATGAGGGCGAGAGCGATAGTCGCGACTCCGGGCCTGACCATATGCCAAGCATCCTGCTCGGCGCAGTTGCGCTTGCCGATGCTGGCATTGCGATCACCGCCCCCATCGTGGAGAGGGCGGCCTTTACGATCCCGCCATCGCGCGGTGTTGAGCGCTACGCTTCAGACGGATTACGACGACCTCCCAGACTCGGCTGATCGAACGATAAGGATTGCGCCTTTGCGGGCGTGATGGCCTGTTCGCGCGCCCCAATGTTGCTTTGGCGGAGTCTGTCATGAAATCGTCGTTACCCGTGCGCCGTGCGCGCACACTTTCTGTCCTGTTTTTTGCCTGCACCGCGTTGACTACGCACACCGCATATGCTGGCCCGCTGAGTGAAGCCGAGGCTTTGGCGCGCGCTGTTGCGCTGCCCGAAACCGCCGCGCTCGACACGGCGACTGGCGATGCGGCACGAGCCGACGTGCAAGCCGTTCGTCGGTTCGAGAACCCAGAACTGCACGTCTCGCGTGAACGGGTGAGCGGAGCGCTCAGCACAGAGACCGAATGGACGGCAGAAGTGACGCAGCCACTCGGCATCAATGGCGCGAATGGGCGGTTGCGCGCCGCCGCCGAAGCCGAAGCGCAGGCGGTCGATGCCGACATTACCCGTCGCAAAGCGGTGAGGCTATCCGAGGTTCGCAAAGCTTATGCAGAATGTGGCGCGGCAAGTGAGCGCGTCGCAATCCTCACTGAACAGGATAGGCGGCTTCGCGAAGTCGAGCGGATCATTTCACTGCGCGAACGCGCGGGCGACGCAGCGGGCTATGATCTGCGCCGCGTCCGCCTCGAAGCGCGCGGCGTTGCTGCACAGAAGGTGCTTGCCGATGGCGAGGTGCGCGCGGCCTGTGCAACGCTGTCCCGGCTGACCGGTGAAGCCGATGCGCGCGCGACCGACTCTTTATTCGCATTGCTGCGCCCAATACGCCCTGCGCTCGAAACGGGTTCGGGGCGATCCGATCTCGAAGCACAGCGCTACCGGGTGACGGCTGCGCAAGCGCAAGCCGATGCCGCGCGTCGCCAGCGGCTTCCCGATCTCGCGGTTGGTGCGGGTTACAAGCGGCTCAGCGAAGGCGGCTTGAGCGCGAGCGGGCCGACAATATCGCTTGGCATTCGCCTGCCGATTTTCAGTGGCAGCGCGGCTGCCCGCGCCGCCGAAGCGCGCAAGCGTGCTGCCGAATCCGAACTTGCCCTGTCATCCGCCGCTATTGCAGCAGATCGCGATGCCGCCTTTGCGCGCGCCGAAGCGGCCTACGACGCCGCGCAAATCGCGGGGCGGACTGCGGAGGACGCGCGACGCATCGCCGATATTGCCGACGCTGCATATCAGGGGGGCGAAACCGACATCACCGATTTGATTGACGGCTACCGCGCCGGGGCCGAGGCGCGGACGAACGCCATTGACCTTGCCGAGCGCGCACTCAAGGCGCGCGCCGACCATTTGCTAGCTCAAGAAGAAGGAGAAGAATGATGAAGAAGACGATTTTGCCCTCGCTGTCTGCTCTTGCATTGCTGGCTGCCTGTTCGGACGGGGCCGACGCGCCGAAGGAAGACGCAGCAGCCAAGACCGAAGCTCCGGCTGCTGCCGACGATGACAATGACAGTGCAGCCCCCGCGCCCGCCAAGGCGGAGGAAGACCATCCGCATGACGGCAGCGAAGGCGCTGAACACAAGCATTGATTGGGTTGGTATTGATTTGAACGGAACGGAATGACGCGATGAAGAAAAGCATCCTCTTGCTGGCACCGATGCTGCTGTTGGCGGCGTGTTCGGGCGCAACCACTGAAAGCGCGGCGGGTGGCGGCCACGGCGCGGGGAGCGTGACCTTCACGCATTATTCCGATCTGACCGAAGTCTTTGCCGAACACCGCCCGCTGGTGGTCGGCAAGGATCGGCGCTTCGACGCACATTTAAGCTGGGTGGCCGACTATCGCGCGGTCGATTCCGGGACGCTGACGGTCGAGCTCGTTCATCCCGACGGCACAATAGACAAGGGCAGCGCCGGTGTCGCGGAGACGCCGGGGATTTTCCGTGTGTTGGTCAAGGCCAGCAAGACTGGCAAGCCAAAGCTGCGGCTGACGCTCGTTTCAAAAGGCAAGACCAGCGTCCATGATCTCGGCGCGGTCGAGGTTTATGCCACACGCGAATTGGCTGAAAAGGCCAATCCCGAACCGCCTGAAAACCCAAGCCGCATTGCCTTTTCCAAGGAAGTGCAGTGGAAAATTCCCTTCCTGACCGCGCCAGCCACAAGCGGCTCGCTCGCTGAAACCATCCCGGTGATGATCGACGTGCGATTTGCGCCCGATGCCGAAGCGGTCATTGCCGCTCCCGTTGCGGGCATTGTCCGCACTGGTTCGACGTTTCCCGCGCCGGGAAGTTCGGTGCGGCAGGGTCAGCAACTGGCGTCGATTTCTGCGCAATTGGGCGGAGGCGAGGATGTTGCCTCGCTCGACCTTGGCATCGCACAGGCGCGGATCGCGGTCGAGGCGGCGCGACGCGATGTGGGCCGGTTGCAAGGTCTTTACCGACAGGAAGCTGTGCCATTGCGCCGCGTGCAGGAAGCGCAGACCAATCTGCGCATCGCCGAAGCGCAACTCTCCGCCAGTAGCCGGAGACGTGGGAGCTTGGCGGGCGGCGGCGCGGGTGTGCCGATTGTCTCGCCGATTTCGGGTCTGATTGTCAGTTCGACATTGGTGCGCGGTTCGTCGGTGCAGGCCGGGGCCGAACTGATGCGTGTCGGCAATCCCAATGCGATCTGGCTGGTCGCGCGCGTTCCCGAAGCGATGGCCGCGAAGATCGGCGCGCCGGGTGGATTGGACGTCATGCGCTTCAATGCGCCCGAAGCCCTGATAGTCGGGCAGCAACTGCGGCTAGTGTCGGCGGGTCGTTTCGTCGATCCCACAACGCGGACGATGGAGGTCATCTTCGCCAGCAATGGCCCAAACGGCTTCAAACCCGGCTCGCGGCTGTCTGGCCGCTTGCGCACCGGCAACAGCGCGCAATCACTTGCTGTCCCTGCCGCCGCGATCATCGAAGAAGGCGGGCAGACCGTGGTCTATGTCCAGGTCGGGGGTGAAACCTTCGAGCGGCGCATTGTTGCGCGCGGCACTGCCAGCGGCAATCTCGTTGCGATTACTGGCGACGTGAAACCCGGCGAGCGGGTGGTGACGGTCGGCGCGGCGGCGGTTCGCGCGGCGGCGGCGACGCCCGATGCGTTCGGCCACGGCCATGCGCACTAAGGGGCGAAACAGATGATTGAACGCCTCGTCCGATGGTCGCTTGGCAACCGGCCTGTCATCTATGCGCTGTCGCTACTGCTGACGCTCGGCGGCCTTGTGCTGGCGCTGCGAACGCCGGTCGATGTGCTGCCCGATCTGACTGCGCCGACGGTGACGGTGGTGGTCGATGCCGGAGGCTATACGCCGACCGAAGTCGAACAGCGGGTGACAATACCGCTCGAAACCGCGCTCAACGGCTCGCCCGGCCTACGGCGTATCCGCTCGAATTCGGCAACCGGGCTATCGGTGGTGACGCTCGAATTTGGCTGGACGACAAGCCCCGATGAGGCGCGGCGGGTTACTTCCGAACGATTGCAAACCGTTGGCGATGAGTTGCCCGACGATCTGCCTGCACCGCATATGGCCCCTGCATCTTCGGTGATGGGCGAAATCATGTTTGTCGCACTGCGTTCCCCCAGCCATCCGCCGATGGACCTGAAAAGTGTGGCCGACTGGACGGTCAAGCGCCGGTTACTCGGCGTTCCCGGCATTGCTGACATTATGACCATCGGCGGCGATGAAAGGCAGGTGCAATTGCTGCTCGATCCGGTGCAGCTTTCGTTGCGCAACATCGGCGTCAATGATGTAGCTGAAGCGATGCGCGGCGCGAGCGAAAGCCGCTCGGCGGGCGTGCTGGTCGAGGGTAGCCAAGAGGTGTTGGTCGAAGGCGTGGGCCGCGCGCGCACGGCCGAAGATTTCGGCGATGTCATCGTCGGCGAGCAAGGCGGGCTGCCCGTCTTCGCTCGCGATGTCGGCACGATCCGCATCGGCGAAGGTTTGAAACGCGGCACGGGCAGCTACAATGGCAAGCCTGCCGTGATCCTCGCGGTGCAGAAGCAACCCGGCGCGAACACGCTCGAACTCACCGAACGGCTCGACACCGAGTTTGCAGAAATCCAGAAGACATTGCCCAAGGGCATGGTGCTCGAAACCAAGGTCTTCCGGCAATCGGACTTCATCGCACGTGCGGTCGGGAATGTGCAGACCGCTTTGGTCGAGGGGCTGGTGCTGGTTTCTATCATCGTCCTGCTGTTCCTCGCCTCATGGCGAGCGACGCTCGTCACGCTGGCGGCCATCCCGGTGTCGGTCGTCTCGGCGATTATTGCGGTCAACATGGTCGGCGGCACGATCAACACCATGACCTTGGGCGGCCTTGCCATTGCTCTCGGCGTGCTGGTTGACGATGCGATTATCGTTGTCGAGAATATCGTCCGCCGCCTGCGACTGAACGAGGGGAGCGACGAGCCGCTTTCCAAACTCGAAGTCGTCGCCAAGGCAACCAGCGAAGTGCAAGGCTCGATTGTCTATGCAACGCTTATCATCCTGCTTGTCTTCCTGCCGCTGTTCGGCCTCACCGGCATCGAAGGCCGTCTGCTGCAACCGCTCGCGCTCGCTTACGGCGTAGCATTGCTCGCCAGCCTGTTCGTCGCGCTGACGCTGACCCCTGTGTTGGGGCTGGATGCGCTGTCGCGTTCTACCAAGGCCTTGGGGCAGGAGCCGCAATGGGTGCATCGCCTCAAAGCGCGCTACGGCAGTCTGCTCGCCAAACTGCTGCCGCAATGGAAGCCGCTTGCCGCTGTTTCGGTTGCATTGGTCGTCGTCGCCGGAATTGGCCTTGCCATATCGGGCCGCGCCTTCCTTCCCGAATTCAACGAAGGCAGCCTGACTGTCAACGTCACGACCCTACCCGGCACCTCGCTCGATGCCTCCGATAAGGCTGCCGCCGAAGTCGAAGCGGCGCTGCTCTCGCAACCCGAAGTCGCCACCACCGCGCGCCGTACGGGCCGTGCGCCCGGCGATCCACATGCGCAGGAAGTGTTCGCCTCGGAAATCGAAGCCACGCTGAAACCCGGCGGGCGCGAACGTGAGGAACTGCTTACCGGCCTTCGCGCCGCCGTCGGCAAGGTTCCTGGCGTGCAGGCGATCTTTGGTCAGCCGATCAGCCACCGCATTGACCATATCCTCTCGGGCGCGCGGGCTAACGTGGCGATCAAGATCTTCGCGGCGGACAGTGCCACGCTCGGTCGCCTATCGCGCGATGTGCAGGCGCGTGTCGAAGCGGTTCCCGGCGCGGTGGATGTGCAGGCCGATACGCAAAGTCAGGTGCCTTATCTGCGTGTCCGCTTCCGCCGTGCCGATCTCGCCAATGCCGAGATCAGCGTCAAGGACGCCGCCGATGCGGTCAGCGCGGCGATAGGCGGCGCGACGGTCGGACAGCTTATCGAGCGCCCGGTGATCAGCGATGTTGTCGTGCGCTATGATCCCGCCATTGTTGGCGACGGCAGCACACTCGATAGCCTGATGCTCAGTGGCGGCAACGGCCAACTTCTGCCACTTGCCGCTGTTGCCGATATTGTCCGCGACCAAGGCCCGAACGCGATCTCCAGAGAAAGCGTCGAGCGCGTCCAGTTCGTCCTCGCCAATGTGCAAGGCCGCGATCTCGGCGCTGTGGTGGCCGATATCCGCACTGCGCTTGAACCGGTGCAATTGCCGCAAGGCGCGCGGATCGAGCTGGGCGGGCAGTTCGAGAGTGCCGCCTCGGCCACGCAAACGCTGCTTGCGCTGGGCGTCATCGTCCTGATCGGCATGTTCCTGCTGCTGCGTCAGGTGTTCAATTCCAGCCGCGATGCCGGAATCGTCATGCTCAACTTGCCACTCGCGTTGGTCGGCGGCGTGGTCGGGCTGTGGGTGACGGGCGGCGTTCTGTCGGTCGCCACCATTGTCGGGTTCATCACGCTGTTCGGGATCGCGACGCGCAACGGTGTGATGCTGGTCAGCCATATCCAGCACGTCCAAAAGGTCGATGGCATCGCCGATCTGCGCGAAGCTGTCGCGCGCGCCTCCGAAGAACGGCTCGTCCCGATCCTGATGACCGCACTCGCGGCGGGCCTTGCGCTTGTGCCGCTGGCGCTGGCGATGGGTGAGCCGGGAAGCGAAATTCAGGCTCCGATGGCTATCGTCATCCTGTTCGGCCTAGCCAGTTCGACCGCGCTCAACATGCTGGTGCTGCCCGCGCTCTATCTCAAACTAACTCAGAAGGAAGAAACGACATGAAGAAAGCTCTGCTGCTCATAGCCCCGCTCGCATTGGCCGGGTGCCAAGCCGAAAAGTCCGCCGACGATCATGCCGTTGGGCATGACGATCACGCCATGCCAAAAGCCGATGCGAACGCGCCAGCCTCAACCAAGGCATATCAGGCCGCCAACGACAAGATGCACAAAGATATGGGCGTAGCGTTTACTGGCAATGCCGATGCCGATTTCATGCGCGCGATGATCCCGCACCATGAAGGTGCGGTAGCAATGGCAAAGGTCGCGCTCGAACATGCCAAGGATACAGAAGTCCGCAAACTGGCCGAAGACGTCATCAAGGCGCAAGAAACCGAGATTGCCCAGATGAGGGCGTGGCTGGCGAAAAACGACGCCGCGCCCGCGAAATAGCGATGCTCTACCTTGCGATCAAAGCCGTTGTCTCGGCCATCATCATCGTCATCGTGTCGGAAACCGCGCGGCGCAATCCCGGCACCGGCGCGCTGATCGCCTCGCTCCCGCTGATTTCGGTGCTGGGCATGATCTGGCTGTGGCGCGACACGCAGGACGTCGCGCGCATGGCGGAGCATTCGGCGGCAACCTTCTGGTATGTGCTGCCGAGCCTGCCGATGTTCCTCGTGATTCCTGTGTTGCTCAAGCGCGGCATCGGCTTCTGGCCTGCGCTCGCAGCGGGGTGCATCATGACGATGGCGCTCTATGCGGCAATGGTTTGGGCCGCGCCGAGGCTTGGAATCCGAATCTGAACTTGCCCATCGCTGCTTTCTCTACGATGCGCTTCGATGCACCAGAGAAGCGCTTGAATAACATCTGTGCTGGTGCAATCTCGACGCAAGGGAGGTCAACAACGATCAGCAATTGGACACATTACCATGCACGAACAAGACCGCATCATCCGCCTCAAAACCGTCCTCCATCGTTCCGGCCTGTCTCGTTCGACGGTCTATCGAAAAATGAACGAAGGCACCTTCCCGCCGCGCATCAAAGTCAACATCAACGGGATCGGTTGGCAAGAGTCTGAACTCAACCGCTGGATTGCCAATCCACCCGCCTATCGTCCGCAAGGGCTGGAACAGTGATCGCCGACGCCAATCCAGCTCCACTCTGCGTGAGGGTCAAGGTCGCCGCGCGGATGATGGGGATTGGTCGCACAAAGCTCTATGAGCTGATTGGCAATGGCGAAGTGGAAGCGATTAAGGTTGGCAAGGCAACTTTGGTCACCACTGCCAGCCTAAACGCGATGATCGACCGGCGGCGCGCTTAGGCACTCGTTTCGGTAGCACCAGCATCTACATAAGCCGCCCATTTCGCCATCAACTTCCGGCGCTTGTCGAAGAAATCGGTGCGCCGATAGGCGGCCTCAACCCTGTTGGGCAGCTTGTGTGCCAGTGCCTTGTCGGCCACTTCTTTGGGGAAGTCGGTCGTCTCTGCCGCCCAATCGGTGAACGAACTGCGGAAGCCGTGGACTGTGCAGCCTGCAAGGCCAGTATCGCGCAAAATCTTGGTCATGGTCATGTCGCTAATCGGCTTGACGCCGCTTGCGGAGAACACGAGCGCGTCGTCGGCCTCGCGCGTCCTCCAAAGCCTGCGCAGCAAGGCGACTGCTGGACGCGGCAGCGGCACGAAATGCGCCTCACCCGCTTTCATCCGTTCGGCGGGAATTGACCAGACGCCATTTTCGAGATCGAACTCGGGCCAAACGGCAAAGCGTGTCTCATTGGAGCGGACAGCTGTGTAAACCGTGAAGCGCAAGGCATCGCGGCCTATAGTCGGCGCGGCGTCGGCAAGGCCCGCCATGAAGGCCGGAACCTCGGCATAGGGCATTGCTTCTAGGTGCGTGTCGGCCTTCGCCTGTCGCGGCAGTCCTTTGCGGACCGAACGAAGCGAGGTCTCTTCCTTCCGCCAGCCTTTGATATGCGCGAAGTCCAAAACCGCGCCAATCCGCTGCAAAATGCGGTTGGCCGTATCCGGGATTTCCAGCCAGATTGGAGCAAGCGCCTCGCAAACCACAGCGCTGTCGATCTCATCGACCGGCTTTGAACCGATCATCGGGAACACATGATTTGTCAAACTGGAAATCCAGCTTTCATGCCGCTTGTTCTTCCAGCCCGCCCGCATCGATTCATAGCAAGCCCGCGCCGCTGTCTCGAAGCTCGGCATCACAAAACGGCTCCGTTTCCGGTCTGCAATAGGATCATCGCCGCGCCTCACCTGCCGCCGCAAATCAGCGGCAGCATCGCGCGCTTCAGCAAGGCTGACGTCACGCACCGAACCCAGTCCAAAATCGCGCCGCCTTCCCTCATACTGCAACCGCAACACCCACGACCGCGTGCCGCTGTCCTTGACAAGCAGATAGAGACCATGCGCATCTGCATGGCGACCCGGCCCTATATTCTTCACTTTCAAAGCAGTCAGTGCCACGGTTCGATTCCCAGTAATTTCATTACCACATTCGTTCCCACACTGTGAGCTGAATTTACGCGAATGTCAATGAACGACCATGAATGCCCTATCGCTAAAACACTATAAATAATAGGATTTTAGGACTTTATGAAACAGCCTGAAATTAAGGTTATGTAGCCGTAGGGGTCACCAAACATTATCCTGCCGCGATAAAATCACAAATTAGTGTAACCAACTCTTCGGGTTTATCCTCTTGCAGGAAATGCCCTGCGTCTGTGATGATCGTGTGCGGCTGACCTGCGGCACCGGGGATGCGCGCGATGAACTGTTTCTCGCCGCCACCTGTCACAGGGTCTTTGTCGCTAAAGCAGGTCAGCACGGGGCGTTCAAAGCGTTCCAAAACCTCCCATGCCGCCAGATTTTCGGCGATTGAGGCATGTTCGGGGGTCACGGGCACGAGCGTCGGAAATTGCCGCGCACCTGCCTTGTAACGCTCGTCAGGAAACGGCGCGTCATAGGCCGCAATCTCTTGCGGAGAAAGATCGCGGACGCTGCCGCCGTTGACGATGAAGCCCGTTGGGAATGTCTCCACGCTTTGGCTAAACGCGCGCCAATTCTCAAAGCCTTCTGACCAACCCGTGCCGACTGGCAGCCCGGTATTGGCGATCACCAGCCGCGCGAAGCGATCCGGAAACGCTGCCACAAGCCGCAGCCCGATCAAGCCACCCCAATCTTGGCAAAACAGCGTAATATCAGTCAGATCAACCAGCTTGAGCCATTCGCTCATCCACGCAACATGGCGTTCATAGGTGTAATCCTCGCGCTCGGTCGGCTTATCCGATTTGCCAAAGCCAATCAGGTCGGGCGCAACAACGCGGTGACCCTTTTCGACCAACGCAGGCACGAATTTGCGGTAGAGATATGACCATGTTGGCTCACCGTGCATCAGCAGGATCGGTGCGGCGTCGCGCGGCCCTTCATCAACATAATGAATCCGCAGCGCACTGCCGTCCGCATCGCTCACGCTCTGATAATTCGGGGCAAACGGATAATCAGCGATATCGGCGAACGCTTCATCGGGGGTTCGGAGCAACTGCATGGGGGATTCGCTTTCATCATCGGCACTGCGCCAGAGGTGCGACGATATTTGCGCCTCGTCAACTTTGGGCGCTTTTGTGCGAGACAGGCGCGGCATCGCCCCGTATCAAATGCGCAGCATATTGAGGGGGATATCATGGGTGCAGTCAAAAAATTCGCATTGGTCGCGGGCGCAGCGCTCCTCACCGTTGGCAGCGTGATCGGCTACCGCACGGTGACGTTCGCGCCGACTGGAAACGAGGCCGGGGCGGGCATCAAGCTCGCCGCCGCGCCCGCATTCGATATTCGCGCAGCCGCCGCCAATCTTGGTCAGGCCATTCGCTTTCAGACGATTTCAAATCAAAACAAGGCCGATAATAAGCTTGAAGAATGGGATCGCTTCCACCTCTGGTTGCAATCCACTTACCCCGCGATGCACGCCAAAATGAAGCGCGAAATCGTTGGCGGGCACGCACTTGTGTATCAGTGGGAGGGCTCAGACCTAACGCTCAAACCAATCATCCTCATGGCGCATCAGGATGTTGTGCCCGTTACAGAGGGGACTGAGAAAGATTGGAAATACCCGCCCTTTTCGGGTCAGCTTGCCGAAAACGCGGTGTGGGGGCGCGGCGCGGTTGATGATAAGGGCGCGCTGATCGGGCTGTTTGAGGCTTTTGAGGCACTCGCCAAAAGCGGCTTTGCGCCAAAACGCGGCGTCTATCTCGTGTCCGGCCATGATGAAGAGGTTGGCGGGACAGGCGCCAAGGCCGCCGCTGATCTAATGGCCACGCGCGGGGTGAAAGCCTTGTTTACGATTGATGAGGGCAGCGCCATCGTCCGCGATGCGCCAATCGTGAACGGCCCGGCGATCATGATTGGCGTTGCGGAAAAAGGCTATGCGACGCTGCGCCTGACCGCCAAAGCGCCGGGTGGGCATTCGTCAATGCCGCCCAGTGAAACCGGCGTTGTTAATCTTGCCAAGGCGATTGTCGCGATCAACGACAGCCCGTTTCCTCCCGAACTCAAAGGCCCAGGCGTTGAGATGATCAAGGCGCTTGCCGTGCGCGGTGATACGCTCACCAAGATGGCGGCGGCAAACCTATGGGCTTTCGCGGGCGTCACGCTGCGCACCGTTGGTAAATCACCGTCGGGGGCCGCGATGTTTCACACCACGATTGCGCCGACGATGCTTCAGGGCAGCCCGAAGGAAAACGTCCTGCCGCAAACCGCAACCGCGCTGATTAACTACCGAATCGCGCCGTGGAACACATCGGCTGATGTTATGGCGCGTGCCAAGGCGGCTGTGGGAATGCTCCCCGTAACGCTCGATTGGGTGAACCCGCCGCGTGAGCCTACGCCCGTCTCTTCGACCAAATCGCAGGGCTGGTTACTCATAAAGGCGGCGGCGCAAGCGCAGGCTCCGGGCGCGCCCGTGGCACCCTATTTGGTCGTCGCAGGCACTGATAGCCGCAGCTTTTCGGGGCTATCAGAGGATGTCTACCGCTTCATGCCCGCGCACTTCACGATCAAAGAAACCGGCATGATCCACGGCACCAACGAACATATCACCACCGAAAACCTGTCCCGGATGATCAATTTCTACGCACAGTTGATTGTGACATCTGCGGGATAGACACTGCGTTCCAACCTCGCTAAAGGCGTCTTTCTGGTTCGGGGAGTGGCGCAGCCTGGTAGCGCATCTGTTTTGGGAACAGAGGGTCGCAGGTTCGAATCCTGTCTCCCCGACCAGCATTTTTCCAATAGATTTGATCCAATGCAGCCGAAGTTGGCGCACGCAGCGGTCATTTGAATTTCTGATCTCCTGTACCTAACCCTATCAAACAGAAATAAGAGCATTCTGTTAGAGGCACCAATTCTGTGCATAGAATCACTTTATGTTCTTGCGTGCCGGGATGTTTTCGAGCATCATGCAAAAAAATTGCCCAGAGGTGTAATGGTGTTTGCTGACCTGTCTTTTGCCGAACTGCGTCAGCGCGTAGGGATTGGCCTCGACGAATTGGCCGAAGAACTCGGTTATTCAGTGAGCACGCTTTACCGGTGGGAGCGGGGCGAGACAGCCCCAAAGGCCGCAGTGTATCGCGCGCTCGAGACCATAGCACGCTTTACGCCCGAACCTGCGACGCAAGCTCCCTTCCGCTTTATTGACCTTTTTGCTGGCATCGGAGGCCTCCGGATTGGTTTCCAAGCGATTGGCGGGCACTGCGTTTTTACGTCAGAATGGGATCTGAAAGCGCAAGAGACATATGTGCGGAATTTTCGTGATAATCATCCAATTGCAGGAGATATCCGCGACTATTCGGATGATCCTAGCAAAATTCCAGAGCATGATGTGTTGCTTGCGGGCTTCCCATGCCAGCCATTTTCCATCGCAGGTGTGTCCAAGAAGAATGCGCTCGGTCGCCCCCACGGTTTTCTGTGTGATACTCAAGGGACGTTGTTCTTTGATACGGCGCAAATCATTGCTCATCACCGACCCGCTGCATTCGTGCTGGAAAACGTCAAAAATCTTGGTCGCCACGATAAAGGACAAACCTTTGCGACGATTTTGAATGTGCTTCAAAACGAACTTGGTTATCAAGTCCAAACGAGGATTATACGCTCTGACCCGTGGGTGCCGCAAAAGCGTGAGCGTATCTTCATTGTTGGGTTTCGGGATCAGACCGACTTTGATCTCAACGCGCTTGAATTGCCGCCGGTTGAATGTGGCCCCAAGCTAAAAGACATTCTCGAACGGCATGAAGATGTTGATCCAAAATATACACTAACGCCGCGTCTTTGGGAATATCTTCAAGCCTACAAAGCCAAGCATGAGGCCAAGGGCAATGGCTTCGGTTTTGGGCTGTTTGGGCCAGACGATGTAACGCGTACTTTATCGGCACGCTATTATAAAGACGGCTCTGAAATTCTGATTGCGCAGCCCGGCAAGCGTCCGAGGCGGTTGACACCGCTCGAATGCGCAAGGCTAATGGGGTTTGATCGGGGGGCGCGGCGCTGGCATATCTCAGTGTCTGACACGCAAGCTTACCGACAATTTGGCAACGCTGTGGTGGTACCTGTTGTAGAGTTTTTGGCAAAGGCGATGCAACCTTACCTCGTAAAAGCCGTTTCAAATCAAGCGCCACCGATTCATACGCCAGTTGCGAGCGTGACGCGGCCAGATCGTCAATTGGCTGATCTCAATGTCTGACGTCACCTCGTTGCGGCAGTTGGTTGACCTTATGCGCAAGCACGGAGCGATGCGAATTTACGCAAAACGGCTGGCACAGAATGATAATTCAAAGAACCAAGTCTATCTCGGTGGAGACTTTTCGTCTTTGAACATCATCCCGCACGGCGATATTTTTACGGATGACGCTAGTGCTGCGGGAAGTAAACGTGATCGTGCAAAAGCAAAACTCGAACTATTTTGGGTGGACACTCACGGAAAA
Organism: Sphingomonadales bacterium; assembly: GCA_043728175.1. Taxonomy (GTDB): domain Bacteria; phylum Pseudomonadota; class Alphaproteobacteria; order Sphingomonadales; family Sphingomonadaceae; genus Aquisediminimonas. Next base: position 10,320 of record JAYTMV010000386.1, on the reverse strand, counting down.
TATCTTGCCCCCGATGCCAGCCTGATCCTCTATCCCAAATACCCCGAAGTGCGCATGTCTGGATTTTTGAAGGGGTGCCAAAACCCGCCTTCGAGCATCATGGCGTCGAGAGACATCGGGCGGATATTGTTTATTGGCACTACGCTGTCCGGAACGATTTTGGCTCATGCCGTCGAAGCTCAAAATGCTATCGTCAACGAGTTGAACGCGAGAGACTTTCAACAGCTTGGTGTGTTCCTTGATATCCCGATTGACCTTGATCGAAAGGCTGACACACGTTCGTTGTTGCTAGCGGAACTGCAGCGGATTTATGAGATGCACTGGGTCATGTCTCAGAAGCTGTTGAAGGGCGGAGTCAAAGCCCCGTATTCTGCAAGCAACGGCGGCGGATACACGCTCGAAGCTGAACTCGGAATTACACCAAACGGCGATGCCGATCCCGACTATCTGGGTTGGGAGGTTAAGCAATATGGCGTTAACGATTTCAATCGGTTCTCACCAAAATCACCGGTTACGCTGATGACCCCTGATCCCACCGGCGGCTTCTATAAAGACAACAGGCTCGCTGGTTTTGTGAAGCGCTATGGCTATACAGACAAAAGTGGGGTTCCGGATCGAATAAATTTCGGCGGTATTTATGCCTGTGGCAAAGATTATCACGCCAGCACCGGCTTAAGAATGTCAGTGGTTGGCTACGATGACATCAGTGAGAAAATAACTGACATCAATGGCAGCGTTCAGTTGGTTGACCGTCACAGCGAAGTCGCAGCGGAATGGAAATTCACTGCGATGATGCAGCATTGGAACCGTAAACATGCCCAAGCGGCTTATGTGCCATCAATGTTCAGAACTCCACCGCCAGAATATTCATTCGGCCCTCAGATATTGCTTTGTGAACAAACCGATTTCATCCTCTTCCTCAAAGCGTTTGCAAGGGGTGTCGTTTACTATGACCCCGGCATCAAATTGGAAAATGCCTCAACACCTCAAGCAAAAGGTAAAGGGCGAAGCCAATTCCGGATCAAGCATAGTAGCATCACTAACATGTATCACCGGCATGAAATAGTCGATCTGAAAGCCATCCCTCATTCATAGGCCAGATCCGAGCGGCACGACAATCGACATTCCCGAACATGGAACTTGATCGCCACACTACACTCGAGACTACTCATACAATCCGTATTGCTTTTGTTCCAATTCTACGCTAGGTAATTTCCTATCGCGAAACCTGACCAAAAAGGAACCACCCCCATGCCCTCCACCCCTTGCACCCCCGCCGCTGATTTTCGCACTGATGCCCCGCGTGTTGATGGGTGGACGTATGAGCGTCAGGCCGCGTTTCTGATGACGCTTTCGGAAACGGGCCTCGTCAGCCAGGCGTGTGCGTTTGCCGAAATGAGTGTCGCCTCGGCCTATGCGCTGCGGCGTGAACCGCGCGGGGCGGCGTTCGCGCTTGGTTGGCAGGCGGCGCATTTGCTCGCGCGCGACCGGCTTGAGGATGTCCTGCTTGAAGCCGCGATTTCGGGTGTTGAGAGCGTCACCGAACGGGTTGAGAAGGTCAGCTTTCGCCGCGTTCTGAACGGCAACCTATCAATGGCCGTCCTTAACCGCCTCGATAAGCGCGCAGCCGCACTTAATGACCGGGCAATATCGGTGGCGCGCAGCATCGGCGCAGCGTTTGAGGCGTTTCTCACGCTGGTGCTTGATGGCGGCAAAGCTGACGCGATTGCCGCGTTCCTCGCAACCCACCCCGATCCGCTCGCCGCCCAAGTCGAAGCGGCCGCCCGCGAACATGCGCCAGCACCTATACTTGTTGAGAAATCCGCCATTTTTTCACGTCACGCTATGCTCGGTCGCCTGGTGATTGACCCGATTACAGCCCCCATCCCATGCAGTTGCCCCGCAGACCGCGAATTGGCGCTGCTCGACGCGGCGTGAGGGGGAATTTGGCGGCTCCCCTACTCTGTCAATGACACATCCTTGTACCGCGCGCGTAGCTCAGTCTTCAGTATCTTACCCGTGCCTGTATGCGGCAGATCATCGGCGAAGATGATTCTGTCAGGCATCCACCATTTGGCGATCTTATCCGACAGATAGGCTTTGACATCATCCTCGCTAAGTTCAGCGCCCGGTTTTTTGACGACGACCAGCACCGGGCGTTCATCCCATTTGGGGTGGTAAACGCCAATCGCGCCTGCCTCTGCAACACCGGGGCAGCCGACTGCGGCATTTTCTAGCTCGACTGAACTGATCCATTCGCCGCCCGATTTGATGACGTCCTTTGCCCGGTCGGTGAGTTGCAGCGTACCGTCGGGATGGATCACCGCGATGTCGCCGGTGTCGAACCATTGCTCATCATCGGTCGCGTCCGCCTCGGCCTTGAAATAGCGCTTGATCACCCACGGCCCGCGAATCTGGAGTTGGCCCGATGTTGTGCCGTCGCGCGGCAGCACCGCGCCTGCATCGTCAATCACGCGCAGTTGCACCCCGAACGGCGGGCGGCCTTGCTTACAGACATTATCAACCTGCGCGTCAAAGCTCATTTCATGCCACCCCGGCACGGGCGCACCCATCGTGCCAATCGGCGAAGTTTCAGTCATCCCCCACGCATGGCCAACGCGGATGCCCGCCTTCATCAGCCGCTCAACCATCGCGCGCGGTGCCGCTGATCCGCCGATGATTGCGGTTTTGAGCTTACCGAGATCGCCGCCGTTCGCATCAAGATGCTGGAACATCCCGAGCCACACCGTCGGCACGCCCGCCGAATGCGTCACGCCTTCCTGTAACATGAGGCGATGAAGTACCGCCGGATCATTAACCGCTGCATAAACAAATTTCGCGCCAACCGCCGCGCCCGACCATGGCAGCCCCCAGCTTGCGGCATGGAACATCGGCACAATCGGCAGCATCACTGAGGTTGAGGCAAAATCAAATGCCGATGGCTGCACCCCCGACATCGCGTGAAGCATCGTCGAGCGATGTTCATAAAGCACACCCTTCGGATTGCCTGTGGTGCCGCTGGTATAGCAGAGCATACACGGATCACGCTCATCACCGTCATGCCAATCGGTGTTGCCGTCGTGCGGCGAAAGCCAGTCCTCAAATCCGCCCGGTGCATCGAAACAGACATAATGCTTGATGCTCGTCCAGTGCGGCTTGAGCCGATCAATGATCGGCTGAAACTGCGCATCATAAAGCAGCACCTGATCCTCGGCATGATTGGCGATATAGACCAGTTGCTCATCAAACAGGCGCGGGTTGATCGTATGCAGCACCCCGCCAACGCCTACCGCACCGTACCATGTGGTGAGGTGACAACTGTGGTTCATTGCCAGCGTCGCGATGCGGTCTCCCGGCTTCACCCCAAGCGCTTGAAGCGCCTGCGTCATCCGCTTGGCATCACGGCGAATGCCCGCCCAGTTGGTGCGGGTCTCACTACCGTCAGCCCAGTAGGTCACGATTTCCCGATCGCCATGTTCATACGCCGCATGGTCAATCAGGCGCGTGACCCGAAGCGACCAATCCTGCATTCCTCCCAGCATTATGCTCTCCCTTTTTATGATACGAGTGCGAGCCTTGGTGGCTCGGCTGCGCTCAACTTGATTTTATCGATCCCCGGCAAATCTTCGATCCGCGCGGCGATCTCAGCATCAAGCGTGAAATCGCGGCCAAGCCGCACGCGCGCATTGCCGCCGTCAATTGCCAGATTGGCGATGAGTTCACCGCGCCCGCCGTGCGATCCGCCAAGCAAGGTTGAAAGCGCGGCGAGCGTTGCCTCGCTTGAGATGCTCACTTCAATCTTCAATCGCGTATCGACGGCCATCGCTTCAAAGGGCTGAAAGCGCTTGAGCGTGACGCGCGGCATTTCTTCACCGGGCTTACGGTCAAGCTCAACGGTGATGAGGCCACACGCGCCAGCTTTGCCTGCCTCTTCCATCTCGGCAGAGACACCATCCTCAAAGCAGCTTGCAACATATTGCCCGCTTGCATCAGAAAGCGTCGCCATTGCGTAACGCCGCCCGCGCGCCGATGTGCGCCAGCGAACATCCTCAACAAGTGCCGCCATCACAGCACCCGTGCGTGATCCGTCCACAGGCGCTGGCAGCGCACAGATCGCGCCGAAGCTACGCGCATTGTGAATTTCGGCAAGGTGGCGGTAGCGATCAACCGGATGCGCCGAGAAATAGAAACCAAATGCCTCTTTTTCCTGCGCCATCCGATCCGCCATTGACCAGCTTGCACTTGTTGGCAGTTGTACCACTGCTGACGCGACATCATCGCCGCCGAACAACCCGCCCTGCCCGCTTGTCCGCGCATCATCGGCTTGATTGGCAACCGCGAGGATCGTTTCAGCGGCAAGAAACACCGCCGCACGGCGCGGCTCAATCGCATCGAACGCGCCGCTCCCGCTCAGGCTTTCAATCTGCCTCCGGTTGAGCAGCCGTGCGCCGATACGGTCAGCGAAATTATCAACTGATACAAACGGCCCACCTTCACCGCGAACCGCGCACAGCGTTTCCATCGCACCCTCACCCACGCCTTTGAGCGCTCCTAGCGCATAACGCACACCAAGCAGTCCTTCACCGATTGGCTCGACGCTGAAATCGGCAAGGCTAGTGTTGAGGCACGGCGGCAAGCAGACAACCGCCATCCGCCGCATATCATCAGCGAAGATACCAAGCTTATCAGTGTTGCTGATATCGTAGCTCATCGACGCGGCGAAGAAATCGGCTGGATAATGCGCCTTGAGCCACGCCGTCTGATAGGCAAGCAGCGCATAGGCGGCAGCATGGCTTTTGTTAAAGCCATATCCTGCAAACTTATCGATCAAGTCGAAAAGCTCATTGGCCTTCGCCCCAGGGATCTGATGATGCTCAGCACAACCTTTGACAAAGGTTTCGCGCTGCGCATCCATTTCCGATTTAATCTTTTTACCCATCGCGCGGCGCAGCAAATCAGCGCCACCAAGCGAATAGCCGCCAAGCACCTGCGCTGCCTGCATCACCTGCTCCTGATAGACGAACACCCCGTAAGTTTCGGAGAGGATATCGCTGAGCAAAGCGTGGGGATACTCAATCGCGACGCGACCGTTTTTGCGATCACCGAACAGCGGAATATTGTCCATCGGCCCCGGCCGGTAAAGCGAAACGAGCGCGATGATATCGCCGAAATTTGACGGACGCACAGCCGCGAGTGTGCGCCGCATTCCTTCGGACTCCAATTGGAACACGCCGACAGTATCGCCGCGCTGGAGCAACTTATAAACCGCTGGATCATCCCAAGTGAGAATATCAAGATCGGGACGATGGCCTTCGCGCGCCTCAATCAGATCGCACGCCTTCTTGAGGACTGACAGCGTTTTAAGCCCGAGAAAATCGAACTTCACAAGGCCCGCAGCCTCAGCATATTTCATGTCAAACTGGGTGACAGGCATATCCGAGCGCGGATCGCGGTAAAGCGGGACAAGCTGATCAAGCGGGCGATCCCCGATCACAACGCCTGCCGCATGGGTTGAGCTATGGCGCGGCAGACCTTCAAGCTTGAGCGCAAGATCGAACAGACGCCGTACTTGCGCATCGCTCTTATATTCTGCCGCAAGCTCAGACACGCCATTAAGCGCGCGTTCGAGCGTCCACGGGTCAGTCGGATGATTGGGCACAAGCTTCGCCAGCCGATCAATATGGCCGTAGCTCATCTGAAGGACGCGGCCGGTATCTTTGAGAACCGCGCGCGCCTTGAGCCGCCCGAAGGTGATGATCTGCGCCACCTGACCACGGCCGTATTTCTGTTGAACGTAACGGATCACTTCCTCACGCCGCGTTTCGCAGAAATCGATATCGAAATCGGGCATCGACACACGTTCAGGATTGAGGAAGCGTTCAAACAGCAGCCCAAGCCTGATCGGATCAAGATCAGTAATCGTCAGCGCCCACGCGACAACCGAGCCTGCGCCCGAACCACGCCCCGGCCCCACCGGAATGTCATTGTCCTTGGCCCATTTGATGAAGTCCGCAACAATCAGGAAGTAGCCGGGGAACCCCATGTTGATGATAACGTTGAGTTCAAATTCAAGCCGATCATGATAGACGTGTTCGGCGATTTCCTCTTCGCCCAGAACCGCTACGATCTTCGCGAGCCGCGCTGTTAGCCCCGCCTTGGCATCATCACGCAGCTTTTGCGCCTCCGCCCCGACGTCCCCAGCAAGGCTTGGCAGGATCGGATCGCGTTTGGGCGCCATCACCGCGCAGCGCTGCGCCACGACGAGCGTATTGGCGAGCGCCTCGGGCAGATCAGTGAACAGCAGCCGCATGTCTTTGACTGGCTTCATCCACGCATCGGGCGAGCTTTTCGCGCGATCCTCGCTTTCAAGATAGGTGGAACTGGCGATGCACAGCATCACGTCATGTGCCTCATGAAAGCTGGCTTCAGGGAATGACGCGGGGTTGGTTGCGACAAGCGGGAGATCAAGCCGGTACGCCAGATCAATGAGCGTGGTTTCGGCACGTCCCTCAACCGCATCAAAGCGGCGTGAAACTTCAATATAAACCCGTCCGGGAAAAAGCTGGATCAGCCTGTCAGCATAGCCGTAAGCGGCATGGCTTTGCCCCTCGGCAAGCTGGCGGACAATCGCCCCCTCGCCACCCGCCGTGAGCACGATCAGCCCCTCGCTATGCGCCGCGAGCTTTTCAAAGGTGACGTGCGCTGGCTCTTCAATCGGGCGATCAAGATGTGCTGCGGAAACAAGCCGGCAGAGATTGTCATACCCAACTTCATTCTGCGCATAGAGCGCCAGCCAGTCATAGGCCGCTGGCACGCCGTCAGGCCGGTCAGGCCGCGCGATGCACAGCAGGCTGCCGATGATCGGTTGCACGCCGGCGGCGGCGCACGCATCGGAAAATGGCATCGCGCCGTAAAGCCCGTTGCGGTCAACGATGGCTGCCGCAGGAAAGCCAAGCAACTTGGCGCGCTTGGCAATATCCTTGGGGTCAATCGCGCCTTCGAGCATCGTGTAAGCGGAAAATATCCGCAAAGGGACAAAGGCAGCGTGTGTCATAATTAGGCTATGGCGCGATCATCCGATTCGCGAAAGGCAAAGCCGCTATTTTTCGGTGATCGCGTCAGCTTCGACCGCCGCTGCCTTGCGCCGGAGATCGCGCAGCGTTGACCAAGCCCCATAACCAATCAGTATTGCGATAAACACCCAGACCCAAGTCGGAATATTCTTCCCCGCGACCGCGAGATAAAGATAGGCCGCAATGAAGCAAAACCCGGCACACATTGAGGGCAGAACGATTGATCTACCCGCCCGCCGTCGCCGTGCCAGCCAAGCAATTGATGCCAAGAAAAACGGGATTGCACCGACATAGATCGCACCAAAAATGATGGGATCAACGCCGTATTCAGCGCCGAGGCTGAAAAACCAAGTTTTGAAATCATCCCAATTCATGGTGTCTTGCCTGTTTTTGGCCGATAAATGAATAAAAATGCAATCGACCAGTTTTTACCGAAATCAGTCGATTGTTCGCCCGTCTGGGTTACGCTGCCATCATCGCGTTTGCGATAGGTCATTCGGATCAGCGCATCCTTGCCCGGCGCTAAATAGTTACGCCAAAGCCCGTTCAACACGATTGCCTTATCAACCACACCGCCTGAAAAATCGACCCATGCGCCGCTTGAGTCAGCCCAACTCTGCCTCCAAACGCGCGCTTGCGGGTCATAGGCATTAAGGCTGCCGCCGCCTGTGCCAACGATCGGCATCCAATTTTCACGGATCGCGCAGCCAGCATACAGTTTTTCAATCCGGCTCTCCGCAACCTTCGCGCCCGTGTCAGCACGCGAAACGAGCCATTCGCCAACCCAAAAATCGAACGCACGGTGCTCTGCCGTATCACACGCTGGTGGTGGCGTAGGCACAGGCGCTTGGGCATGTGCAGAGACAGCCAAGGCAAACGCAAAAAAACAGGCAAAGCGCAAACGCATCACATCAATCTTTCAATATCTGCCGTCAGGCTTTCAGGCTTGTCCGTGGGCGCATAGCGCGAAACGACCTTGCCGTCTTTATCGATCAAGAACTTTGTGAAATTCCACTTGATGCCCTGACTGCCGAGCAATCCCGGCTTTGCTTTCTTGAGATAAGTATAAAGCGGATCAGCGCCGTCGCCGTTGACCTCAATCTTCGCCATCACCGGGAACGTAACATCATAGCTGGTTTGGCAGAAATTGGCGATTTCGGTGGCATCGCCGGGTTCCTGAGCGCCAAATTGATTGCAAGGGAAAGCAATCACAATCAGCTTATCCCCATATTTACGGTTTAGCACCTCAAGCCCCTCATATTGATACGTAAAGCCGCATTTGGAGGCGGTGTTGACGATCAAAATCGGCTTGCCTGCAAAATCGGCGAGTGATTTGCTGCTGCCATCGGCGGCTTTGACGGTGAAATCATGAACAGACATTGGTGTGCTTTCCTGAGTACGGCTTGCGCCAACATATCAGTCAGCGCGCGGGACGCAACATCCCCCAGAAGGGCAAGCCGCGCGTAACGCTCCACTCGGCGACCACTTCAAAGCCTAGGTTGCGGTAAAGCCCAAGATTACGCTCGGTCGCAGTCTCAAGATAGGCGGGCAGATGATCGGCATCAGCTTGCGCTAACCCTGCACGGATCGCAGCGCCGCCGAGTCCTTTGCCCTGATGTTCGGGAGCGCACCCCGCAAAGTGGAGATAGTGGAAGGGTTCGGTGGGGTGATGTTGTTCAATAAGCCCGCTAATCTTCAACCCGCGCCCGATACCAGGGCCGAGGGCGGCGATGAACGGCAGCAGGCTTTTGGCGAATTCCCACGCTGTACCCGATGCTTTTCCCGGTGCACGCCAGAGTGTGATCGCTTCGCCGCCCGCGCTCTGATAGATAGACCCCGCAGCCGCGTCGTTTGCGACGATCACGCGAAACATCGCGATCAACCGCTTTGCCCGCACCTTTGGATCGGGAAAGATATAAGAACACGCCTCTTCATTCTGGAATGCACGGGCCAATGTTTTGGCAATATGCTCATGCGCGTTTCTGTCTGAAATCCGCTGCGTTACGATTGACGGCACCGCGACTTAAGCCGCGTCTTCGGCCTGTTTCTCTGCATAAACGCGCACGGGGTCTTTACGGCCTTCAACGACATCCTTGTCGACAACGACCTCATCAACACCGTCTAAGCCTGGCAGATCGAACATTGAGTCGAGCAGGATCGATTCCAGGATCGACCGCAGCCCGCGCGCGCCGGTTTTGCGTTCGATTCCCTTCTTGGCGATTGAAACCAGCGCATCGTCGGTGAACGACAGGCTGACATCTTCCATGCTAAAAAGCTTTTGATACTGTTTGACGAGCGCATTTTTTGGCTCGGACAGGATTTTGACGAGCGCATCAATGTCGAGATCTTCAAGAGTCGCGATCACTGGCAGGCGGCCAACAAATTCTGGGATTAGCCCGAACTTGAGCAAATCTTCCGGTTCACATTTTTGCAGCATCTCGCCAGTGCGGCGCTCATCAGGCGCGGCGACATGCGCGCCGAAACCGATTGATTTGCCCTGCAAACGGTCGCCAATAATCTTTTCAAGTCCCGAGAACGCCCCACCACAGATGAACAGAATATTGGTCGTATCAACCTGCAAAAATTCCTGCTGCGGATGTTTGCGGCCGCCCTGCGGTGGCACCGATGCAGTTGTTCCTTCCATCAACTTGAGCAGCGCCTGTTGGACGCCTTCGCCGCTGACGTCGCGCGTAATCGAAGGATTTTCGGCCTTGCGGCTAATCTTGTCGATTTCGTCGATATAAACGATGCCGCGCTGCGCACGCTCAACATTATAATCAGACGCTTGAAGCAGCTTGAGAATGATATTCTCGACGTCCTCACCAACATAGCCAGCCTCAGTCAGCGTCGTCGCGTCAGCCATCGTGAAGGGCACATCAAGGATACGCGCAAGCGTCTGCGCAAGCAAGGTCTTACCACACCCCGTCGGCCCGACTAGCAGGATGTTTGATTTGGCAAGCTCAACATCGGCACCCTTGCCGCCGTGGTTCAAGCGCTTGTAGTGATTATGCACCGCAACCGAAAGGACGCGCTTGGCGCGCTTTTGCCCGATCACATAATCATCAAGCACGTTGCAGATTTCAAGCGGAGTGGGAACGCCGCCATCTTTCTTGCTGACAAGTGCGGTTTTGGTTTCCTCACGAATGATGTCATTGCACAGGTCAACACATTCATCGCAGATGAACACCGTTGGGCCAGCAATAAGCTTACGCACTTCATGCTGTGACTTGCCGCAAAATGAGCAATA
>JAYTMV010000385.1:0-7272 GCA_043728175.1 Sphingomonadales bacterium | reverse complement strand
GTTGATCTCATCCTTGTCGGCATCATAAGCGATGTCCATTAAAGTGACATATGTGATTCACACATAAAAGCAAATGGATTTCTTCTTCGTGGCCTTCGTGGCTTCGTGTGCGAAAATCACACGTCGGCGCATGTGCAGTCACGAAGAATTGACTCACACGAAGCCACAAAGGCCACGAAGAAGGGAGGAGTCAATTGCCGAATGACTTCCTCTTGGCGGCTTGGCGGTGTTGGCATGAGATAAATGAGCGGCGGTGTGCGTGTTGAGGGCTGGGTTTGGGTCACGCCAAGACCGCCAAGCCGCCAAGAAGCTGCTCAACCAGCGACGGCCCGCTTCACCATTTCGGGTTCGGCTTCAATCACCTTCAAATAGGCGCGCACCGCTGGCGGCGGCATATATCTTCCGATTTCATATTGGCGGATGCTCGACGCGGGGATGCCGAAGGCTTTGCCGAACTCATCCTGACTCATCCCAAGGCGGTTACGCATCTGGCGGACGCGGCGACCCATCAAACCACGCTTTAGTCCAGCGACACTGACATCAAAATCCTCCGGATCATTGGGGTCTGCGGGGATTGCGATCATAGTATTTTTGTTCACTGTCATTGCTCCGTCTTACCGAAATCAATCGTAACACCTCATCACGCCAGACGTGAACGGCGGTGTAAAGCTTGCCATCGATTTTGCCGATGGCCTTGTGCCGATCTTCGCCATCTATTGGCCGAAACGATGAAACTATGACATGATCGTCATCATCAAACACCTGCCCGCCAAAAGCTAACGGCAACCGATGCTTGAAGCGGTTGATCTCATCCTTGTCGGCATCAAATTCGATGTCCATCAATTGTCTATATGTGATTCACACATAAAGACAAGCAAATTCCCTCTTCGCGCCTTCGCGCCTTTGCGTGAACCCTATCATCAACCCCAGCGCGCGCACCGCCGTAGGATTATCTCACGCGAAGGGGCAAAGAGGTCTCGCTACCATTTTCCGCTTTCCTACCGCCGCCCTTTTGGCCTAGCTGGAACGATGATGAACCCGCGTTACATTTATGCTTTCAGGCGAGCCCAGACAAACTACCGATTCAGTGTCAACTTCGTGAGATTTGCGGGGTTTTTCAGATGAGCTTCACCCTCCCTCAATTTGATCTCGCTGCCTTTATCGCGGCAACGCTGGCTGAAGATCTCGGGCCGACGGGCCGCGATGTGACATCCGAATCGGTCATCCCCGCCGACGCGCAGTTCTCGGGCGTGATGGACAGTCGCGATGCGATCATCGTCGCGGGGCTGCCGATTGCAGTGGCGTTTTTCAGGCATCTTGATCCAGCGATGGCGATAGAGATGCTCGTCGAGGATGGCGCCTCTGTTTCCAAGGGCAGCGACCTCCTCCGCCTCTCGGGCAATGCGCGCGCGATGCTCACGGCGGAGCGTTCTGCGCTTAACACTGTTCAGCATCTGAGCGGCATCGCGACGATGACGCGGGCCTATGTTGAGGCGATTGCGGGCACCGGCTGCACCTTGCTTGATACGCGCAAGACGATTCCGAGGCTGCGCGTGCTTGAGAAATATGCAACGCGGATGGGCGGCGCGACCAACCACCGGATGGGCCTGTGGGACGCGGCGATGATCAAGGATAATCATGTCGCGGTTGCAGGTGGCGTTGCCGAGGCAGTCGCCCGCGCCAAGGATGCGGGCGTTGAGCGGATTATCCTTGAGGTTGATCGGCTAAGCCAGATCGAACCCGGCCTTGCAGCGGGGGCAACCCATTTGTTGCTCGATAACATGGATGCCGCGACGTTGCGTGAGGCAGTCACCATCGTCGCAGGCCGCGTGCCAACCGAAGCCTCAGGCGGGGTGACGCTCGAAACGATCCGCGCCAAGGCAGAAAGCGGCGTGACGTATATATCGGTCGGACGGCTAACCCAGTCTGCACCCGCCGCTGATATTGGGCTTGATTTCAATATAAGTTCATGATATGTTCTGATCAGCAATGTTGTGTTTGGCCAGAGATGGCTCAAGAAAATTCATCGAATACGCGTAACTTATGTCAACTTTGTCAACTTTGATTGACACTTTGAGAGGGTGAAATGATGCGAAGCATAAGGGCGGCAGCGGTTTTGGCGATAGGCGCATTATTCACGGTAACCGTCGCACAGGCGCAAGCCCCGCAATGTGCGATCCCGCCTGCACTTAAAGCTCCACGTTCAGAAAATCCGCCGCCGGGATCGCAGCGGATATTGCCAATTTCAGGCTATGTCCTCGCGCTGTCCTGGTCTCCGCAATTTTGCAAATTGCGTGACAATGAAAGCCGCTTTGCGAGCCAATGCGGTGCTGAACCGCCGTTTGGTTTCATCCTCCACGGGTTATGGCCCGATGCCGAAGGGCAGGGTGAGCCGCGCTGGTGCCGTAAGGTGCCTGCACTTTCCAAAGCGCTCGTCCGCCAGAATTTTTGCAGCACCCCTTCGCCGCAACTTCAGCAGCGTGAGTGGGCCAAGCATGGCAGTTGCATCACCCGCGATCCCGCCGCCTATTTTGCCAGTGCGACGCGCCTGTTTGGGAGCATCAAAACGCCCGATATGAACACGCTATCGCGCAGCCCGCTTGACGTGCGCGGCTTCACCGACGCCTTTGCTGCCGCCAATCCGGGATTGCCCGCAAGCGCAATACGGCTTGATCTATCAGACATTGGCTGGCTTGAAGAAGTGCGGATTTGCTATGGCACGGATTATCGCCCGCGCGCCTGCCCGCGTGATATTGGCGGCGCAGGGGACGGGGCAAGGGTTAGGATCTGGCGAACGGCGCGCTAGTAATAATCGTTCAACCGTTGTTTAATTTATACAATTAATTATACATTTGTTACGACTTATTTCGAGTCGTTATTTTTGATTGGAGTTTATTATGAAAATCAGAACAAACCTTCGTGCTGGTGTTGCTCCACCTCCACCGCCTTCTGTCAAACCGGGTGTATTGATCGGCGACTGACCTATCGACAATGAGTTGAGTAGGCTTGCGTGATTCCTGCTCAACTTGTTGCAGATGCAGATAGTATTTCAGCGATTTAGCCTACTGATCAATCACTATCGTACTTGGATGATGCTTATCGAGATAGCGCTTGATCAGCTTCACATTGCGCGTGTTTGACCGGAAGAAGAAATCGGGCACAGCGCCGATAAAGGGGATCGCACCGAGCAGGGCGTCAACGCCGATATTGCCCGCCATGCGAATAATCGTCGATTTGGGCATCCCGAGATTGCGTGCCTCCCATGCGATATAGCTGCCCATGATCGCGGCGACCGCGCTACCGCCGATCGGGATCAGATCAAGGATGACATCAAGCCCAACCTTCTGCTTGGTGCCCGGAATCGTGAAGAGCCCTTCGAGCAGATGCTCAAGTGCCTCAATCCGGCGGCGCACTGCTGCCGGGCTGCTGCTGGTCAGCGCCTCGCCTGCACCGTCAAAAGGCTTGATCACGTCTGGTTTGATTGCCATCAATCACACTCCTTGCGCAACCAACATAGGATGTGGTTTCGCGGCTTTCCAGTGGTGGTCGGTTTAACGGCCTGCTTTGCGCAAATGATGCAGCGGGTGCGCGGCAAAGCTGTTCGCGCGCCAGCCGATCATTGCCGGGCTGACGAGTGACCAGCGCAGTGGTGCCGCGATAGGCATAAAAATCTGTTCCGAAGCAAGCGCTGCATCAGCCTCGGCAATCGCCGCCGCCCGGTCAGCGGGCACCGTTGTTGAAAGCGCGGCGCGGATCGCGGTATCGGCGGCGCTACTGCACGCAAACCCGCGCCCGCATGACAGGCGTGAGATATACCAGAGCGCCGCGCGCTGCGGGGCCACTTCGTCAATCAGACGGAGATCGGCAGGTTCGTTCATTGCCACCCGCACCGCGCTGACTCCGATCTGTCGCCAATCTGCTGCTATCGCTGCAAACAGCAGCCGCGCGCCGGGGCCGGGTGGTAAGCCAATACGGATCACTGGCAGCGTTCCGACCGCCGACAGATAGCCACGCGCACGGGCGAGCCGCGCGGCTTTGTCCAGCCCAACCCATTCAAGCGCTGCAGGCGGGCTGGCGCTGTCAAACTGCCTCGGCAGCAGCGCATATTGCACGCGCCATGTATTCAATCCGAAGCGCCCAACCAAACGCTCTCGGTCAATCGCCATCGCTAGAGCGCGGCGAATGTTGACGCTGGCGAGCGCATCGCTTCCCTCAACCACCGCCAGCCCGAATAGGCCATTTGCTGTGTCCATACTAAACTGGTTGGTGGCAATCGCAGCAGGGCGCACCAATGGAAGTGCTGTAAAACGCCCGCCCGTCACAAGGCCAATCTCGCGCCCCGCAAAACGCGCGATTGCGCGCGCGGCGGGTTCACGGCGGATGCGGATATCGTTGCGTTCGGTCACGTCCGCGCTTGCCTCTTCGCCGTCAGGCGGAAGCAAGCGCAACCGAGTGACCGTATCACGCACTGAATGGAGCCGGTACGGCCCCGTGCCATTGGTCGGGCGATCAAGCGTAATCGCCATTTCTGGCTGGGCAAGCAATTGCAGGAAATCACGCTGCGGCGATTTCAGGCGGATTTCGAGCACCTGACCCGTCATCGGAATGATCTGGTCAATCGCGCCAAGCATCGGTTGCAGGCGGTTACGGCGATCCCCCGCGATAAGACGCTGCAACACTTTGGCTACTGCCGCACTCGTCACTGGGCGGCCGTCAGCCCATTTTGTCCGGCGAATGCGAAAGATGATGCTAAACCCGTCGTCAGTCACGATCCAGCGTTCGGCAAGTGCTGGCTCAATCTGACCCTCGCTGTCAAAAGCCACAAGCCCTTGCGCGGTGGCGGTGATCAGCCCGCTCTGATCCGCCGTATGCGCTTGCTTTGCTTTGGGCGCTTCAGCCGCCGTAATCACGCTCATCGTCACCGGCGCTTCGGGGTCACCGCGCGAACAGCCCGCCAGCGCCGCCGCAGCCGTGAGGATGAGAAGCGGGCGTAACATCATGACCGCCACCGCAGCGTCGCGCTTGGATGCGCGTTGGCGCTATTATCAAACCAGCCGTCAACGCGCGCACCAACCAGCGATTTGGACACATAATAATAGATCGGCAGGATCGGGCTTTCTGCCATCAACCGTGCCTCCGCCGCGCGCATCGCAGTGGCCCGTGCGCGTGGTTCAGCAAGCCTCAGCGCGCGGTCGAGCAGGCCGTCATAAACCGGGTCAGCAAAACCTGAATAATTGACCAAGCCACCGTCGCTGCGGTGGACGGCGAGGAAGTTTTCAGGCGCCGATAAATCGCCGATCCAGCCCGACCGGGCCAGCGCGAACTCCCCGCGCCGTAGGCTCGCAAAATGCAGCGCGGCTTCACTGTTGAGCAGCTTCGCCTCGACCCCAATCGGTTGCCACATTGCGGCAAGCGCAACCGCGATCCGCCGGTGATCAACGTCGCTGTTAAACCGCATTTCAAAGATTAGAGGCCGCGCGCGGCCATAGCCTGCTTGGGCGAGCAACGCTTTCGCCGCCGCCAGCCGTTTTGCGCGCGGCCAATCGGCAAATTCCGAACGATATGCACCAATCGGGCTCAACTCGCCGGGGACGATCCCCCACGCGGGCTGAACGCCGGTTGCAAGCAGCGTCTTGGCAATCCACTCGCGCTCAACCGCAAGACTGAGCGCGCGGCGGACACGGGCATCGTCGAACGGTGGTTTGCGGGTGTTGAAGGCGAAATAATAAGCACCGCGATAATCGCTCACACGCACCGAATCGGCGCGAGACTGGCGCAGCGTCGCAAGCCTTGACGATGGGAAATCGGAGGTCACGTCCGCTCCGCCCGCTTCAAACAGCCGCAGCGCGGTCAAACTGTCGCTCACTGGCCGCCATTCGACTTTGGCGATTGGAGCGCTACCGCCGTGCCATGCCGGATTGCGTGACAGCCGCAAATGGCTGCCCAGCGCCCATTCAGTCAGGCGGTACGCGCCCGATGTCACCAGCGGTCGCGCCTCTGTCCATTTGGCCTCGTGGAGCGGGAGCGCCGCCACCGCCGGATGCGCCATCAGTTCAGGGAGGGCTGGAAACGGATGCCGCAGCCTTACGGTCACGCGGTCAGGCGCGGCTGCTTCCACCGCCTCCACCGCCTCAAACAGCGGGAGCGCAGGCGCGGCGGTTGCGGTATTTCGCAGCCGGGCGAAGCCACGCACAAAAGTTTCGGCTGTGATCGGCGCGCCATCCGAAAAGGTCAGGCTTGGCCGCAGTGTGAATGTCCAGATCAGGCCGTCGGCAGATTGCGTCCAGCCGCTCGCCAACCCCGCTTCAGCAACGCCGCGACCGTTGATCCGCGTCAGCCCCTCAAATTGATCCGCCGCAACACGAAGCGAGGCGAGATCGGAGATGCTTTGCGGGTCAAGGCTTTTTACCTCATCATCGGCAAGGCGAACCAGCACGTCACGCGGACGATCAGCACTGCCGCGATCCTCGGCGCAGCCCGCCAACAGAAGGAGTGTAGCGATAAATGCCCTCATGGCCGCATCGCCTTATACGCGGTGACGATCCTGCAAAGATGATCATAAAGCGCGCCGCGATTGGTTTCCCAACTAAAGCGATCAACGCTGGCACACACCGCCGCCCGGTCTGACGGATGGGTAATGAAGCGATTGATTGCTTCGGCAATCGCATCGGCATCACGCGCGACAAGCCTGCCTGCGGCTTCACTCTGAACCAGTTCACCTGCCCCGCCAACATCGGCAATCACAATCGGCGTCCCGCTCGCAAGCGCCTCGACCCAGGCATTGGCCAGCCCTTCAGAAGCAGAAGGGAGCGCCATCACGTCTGCGGCGGCCAGCCAATCTGCAACCGCCGCACGCGGTTGAATGCCAAGCAAGCGCACCCGATCACCAACGCCTAATTGTATCGCCATCGCGCGCAGCTTTGCTTCTTCCGGCCCCGCCCCGGTAACGACAAGCGTTGCCCCCGGCACTTGGGCTAGTGCTGCAATAACAAGATCAACGCCCTTGCGCGCAATCAGCGGCGCCACAGTGACAATCAATGGCCCGGTAATGCCGAGCTGCCGCTTGGCTTGGGCGCGATCACGAACATAAAACAGCGCGCGATCAACCCCGGTATAATGAACACGAATTTTGCTTTCAGCCATGCCAAGCGCAACCATCTCACGCTTCATCGCTGCTGAAACCGCGAGCATCCCGCCCGCAGCTTTGCCCGCTGCGGCCACTTGCGGCCCGGTATCAGCGCGGTGACCCCATAAGTTGATGTCGCTCCCCCG
>JAYTMV010000384.1:0-4603 GCA_043728175.1 Sphingomonadales bacterium | reverse complement strand
CACCAATCAGGATGGCAAAACGATTAGTGAGAAGGATTTTGCCGGACAATATCGCCTGATATATTTCGGCTATAGCTTTTGCCCTGATGTCTGCCCCGTCGATGTCCAGCAGTTGATGCAGGGGTACCGACTCCTTGAAAAGGCTGACGCAAAAAAGGCGGCAAAGCTCCAGCCAATCTTTATTACGGTCGATCCGCAGCGCGACACCGTGCCAGTGGTCAAACAGTTCGTCAGCGCATTTCACCCCAAACTGATCGGCTTGACGGGAAGCGACGCGCAAATTGCTGAAGTCGCAAAACGTTACGCGGCAGTGTATCAAAAAGCCGAAGGCGGCACCAAAGATGCCTATCTGATGGATCATAGCCGGACGGCAGTGCTTTACGCTCCCGACGGCAGCCCGGTTGCGCTGATCCCGCAGGATGGCACCCCTCAAGAAATTGCTGACGAACTCACGCGTTGGGTGCGGTGAGCAATCAGCCGCGCTTTTGGGAAGATGTTCCGCTTGATAAGCTTGACCGCGCGCAGTGGGAGGCGCTGTGCGATGGCTGCGGCAAATGCTGCATCCACAAGCTTGAGGATGAGGACACCGGAGAGCTTCACGCGACCAATGTTGCTTGCCGTTTGCTTGATCGCCGTTCGGGCGCGTGCTCAAATTACAAACATCGCCGTGCCTTTGTCCCTGAATGTATCCGCCTGACCCCGGCTAAGCTCAAGCAGCTTGATTGGTTGCCATCCACCTGCGCTTACGTCTTGCGCGCTGAGGGAAAGCCGCTGCCCGAGTGGCATTATCTGGTAAGTGGTGACCGTGAGAGCATCCATGCTGCGGGTAAATCAGTACGCGGCTGGACAATATCAGAGGATGATGCGGGCGAACTTGAGTATCATTTGATTGACCGTGATGACTGAACCACAGTTTAGCGGGGGCGCGCATAGCCGGGCGCTGACGGTGTTGCGTTCGCCGCGCGCGCGTCAGATGCGGCTTGCAGTTGATCCGCGCGATGGCAGCGTCCGCCTGACCTTACCGCGCCGTGCCCAGATGGATCATGCGCTGCGCTGGGCTGAAACCAAGCGCGGCTGGATAGAGGCGCAGCTTGCGCGGCTCCCCGTCGCGACGCCCATTATGAATGGAATGCGTTTTGATGTGGCGGGCGAAACCCTGTTGCTTGATTGGTCAGAGCGTCACCCGCGCAAGCCTGTCCGGCATGAAGGACGCCTCCAAATTGGTGGTTCGGCGGAAGGGCTTGAGGCGCGGCTGCTCCGCTGGCTCAAAACTGAGGCGCGGGCGCTGTTTGATCTCGAAACGCAAGAATTTGCTGCGAAAATCGGGGTATCAGTCCCGCCGGTTGGCATTGGCGATCCCGTTTCGCGCTGGGGAAGCTGCGCGTCAACCGGCCAGATTCGCTATAGTTGGCGGTTGATCCTTGCGCCGTCGTTCGTGCGGCGTGCTACTGTTGCGCATGAAGTTGCCCACCGTGTTCATATGAATCACGGCGCGGCGTTTCATGCACTGGTCAAAGAGATCCTTGGAGATGATCCGACGCCCGCGCGCAAATGGCTTCGCGATGGCGGTTCAGCGCTTCACTGGTTCGGGCGCTCTTCCTGAGGCAGAAGATCAGCGGGCGGCTTCGGTGCATCGCCGCCGCGATCAACGCGCACCGCGTCGCGCTCAATTTCTTCAACGATCGCGGCATCGGTTGGCTGCTCAATCGGATTACCATCACCGTCAATGAATGCGCCTTCATCGGGTGTTCCGAAATAGGCTTCCTCATCTGGCTCGAGCTGCCATTCGGGGAGCGTAACCTCAGTATCAAACGCCTCAACGGGGCGTTTGGCGACCGCCACCTTCATGAATGCGGCAAAGGCGCGGGCGGGCGCGGTGCCGCCCTGCAAACCTTTGACCGGACGAGCATCATCGCGGCCCATCCATACGCCAGTGGTCAGCCCGCTTGAAAAGCCCATGAACCAACCGTCCTTGTTCGATGACGTTGTGCCCGTTTTTCCCGCAGTTGGCCGCCCGATTTGCGCGGCCTTGCCCGTGCCGACGCTGACGGCGGTTTGGAGGAGATCAGTCATCCCTGCTGCGACATACGGCGCAACCAGCACGCGCGAGTTATCGGCCTGGTGCTGGTAAAGCAGCTCACCCTTATCCGTCGTCACCTTGACGATGCCAAAGGGCACAATCGCAATGCCCTTTGAGGCGACCGAGGCATAGGCGCGCGTCATATCAAGCAAACGCACGTCAGACGTGCCAAGCACCATCGAAGGGTGGGTATTAATCGGAGTCGTAATACCAAAGCGCCGCGCCATATCGGCAATCGCGGCGGTGCCAACCTCAGCGCCGATTTTGGCGGCAATCGTGTTGACTGAATAAGTAAAGGCAGTGCGCAGGTTGATCGCGCCTGAATAGCGCCCGCTTGAATTGCGCGGCTTCCAGCCATTGATATCAACGGCCTCATCAACCACAGCCGATTCGGTGGTCATGCCCGCCTCAAGAGCAGCAAGATAGACGAACAGTTTGAAGGCCGACCCCGGCTGACGCACGGCCTGGGTTGAGCGGTTGTAGATCGAGGTGACATAGTCAGTCCCGCCAACCATCGCGCGAACGGCGCCGTCGCGGTCAAGCGAAACGAGCGCCCCTTGTGCGCCGCCCGGCGCGTTGGCGCGGATTGCAGCATCGGCGGCGCGCTGCATCCCGAGATCAAGCGTTGTCCACACATCAATCGGCGCGTTCGATTCGCTGATCAACGTATCAAGCTGTGGCAGCGCCCAATCAGTGAAATAACGCACGCTATTCTGCTGCGGTTCGGGCGCGAGTTTGACCTTTGACGGGTCGGCACCGCGCGCTTCGCCGGGGCTGATCGTCCCGTTCTTTTCCATTACGCCGAGCACAACATTGGCGCGGCCAACGGCGGCTTTGGCATCCGCTGTCGGTGAATAATTTGACGGTGCTTTGACCAGTCCTGCAATAATCGCTGACTCAGCAAGGCTCAGCGTTGTTGCGGGATGATCGAAAAATTTGCGCGAGGCTGCATCAACGCCGTAAGCGCCGCCGCCAAAATAGACGCGGTTGAGATAAAGTTCGAGGATTTGATCCTTCGAAAATTTGCGCTCCATCGCAAGCGCCAAGATGATTTCGCGGAATTTGCGCGTCCATGTCTTATCGTTGGTGAGGAAGATGTTGCGCGCAATCTGCTGCGTGATCGTTGAGCCACCTTGGGCAAAACGGCCGCGCTGAATGCGGACACTGACTGAGCGAGCAATACCGATCGGATCAACCCCGAAATGGCTGCGAAAGCGGCGATCCTCAACTGAAACCATCGCATCGCTCATGATCGTTGGGATCTGGTTATACGGCAGCCACGCGCCAAAGCTCGGCCCAAGTGAGACAATCACGGTGCCATCGGCGGCACGAACGCGGATCATCTGGCCGTTGGGCGATTGTTTGAGCTCGTCATAGCCCGGCAGCGTTGAATATGCGATCGAGACCGCAATCACGAGCGCCATAACCCCCAAAATCCCGCCAAACAGCCCGATGCGGAACAGTTTGGCGAACCAGCCTCTCGGGGACTTTCGTACAGAGCGTTTGGCCATCAGGGCGTGGTTAATAGGTGCGAACGGCCCGCGCGACAAGCATTACCATTTTATGGCGCTTTGAAATCGAGCGACAGGCTGTTCATGCAGTAGCGTAAACCCGTGTCATCGGCTGGCCCATCGGGGAAAACATGGCCCAAATGCCCCTCACAGCGCGCGCAGACGATTTCGACGCGGCGCATCCCGTGGCTGCTATCAACATGCTCAATCACAGCGTCAGGCGAAACGGGCGCGGTAAAGCTTGGCCAGCCTGAGCCTGAATCATATTTGCGGTCACTGGTGAACAGCGGATTGCCGCAACCGGCGCAGTCATAGCGGCCAGAATCCTTGTTGAAATTGAGCGATCCAGCAAAGGCGCGTTCAGTGCCTGCCTCGCGTAGCACATGATATTGTTCGGGCGAGAGGCGCGCACGCCATTCGGATTCAGTAAGGGTCAGCTTTTCCATATTGCTAAGATGGTCGCAGCGTCGCCAAACTTCAAGAATCAATCCGGGTAAGGCCCGCAAAATGCCCCGCTACCTTAGGGAACAGCGCCATCAACCGCGTGGCAAGCCCGGCGGCAAAGGGGCGTTCACCCATTTCCCATAGCCGCATTGCGGTGGTCACGGGTTTGGCCGCTGCCTTGGCAAAACGCGCTTGATAGGTTTGAGCGCCGCTCCCGTCCGCCCACGCCTTGGCCGCAGCCATTCCGCTGGCAAGCGCAATGCCATTGCCTTCGCCTGCAAGTGAGGGGATGACGGCGGCCTGATCACCAAGCCGGAATAGACCGGGCATTGTTGTGCGCGCGATCCAGCCGTAGGGAACGGCGCTGATCGCATCGACGGGCGCACCGCTCGCAAAGCTGATCCGTTCGCCAAGTGCGGGGTTTTCCTGGCCAAGCTGCGCAATCAGCGCGCTCACATCGCCGCCCGCAGCACTCAGCCGCGATTTGCGTACTGCCATGCAGAGATTGCCTGCACCATTTTCGTTGATCATCACCCCGCAGTAGCCGCCCGCAAACAGGTGCAGCTCA
>JAYTMV010000383.1:0-9678 GCA_043728175.1 Sphingomonadales bacterium | reverse complement strand
GAGGATTGGCACGCGGCGGTCATAGCCCCAGGGGGAGCCGTGGGTGGCGACGTAGCCGAATGATGCGTCGGGGATGGGCGTGACATAGGGTTTGAGCAGGACGAGGAAATCGCCTGAACGCTCGGCATCAAAGCTGGCCTTGGCGCGTTCGATCAGGCTCCATTCGTCAACCGGGCCTGCGGGGGGCGGGGCGGCGATCAGTTCATCCTTGGTGAAGACGGCGGAAACCTGGCGGTGCGCGCGGTAAAAGGCGACGGCGGCATCGCGGACGGCGGCGCGTTTATCGGCGGGGACGCTGGCGCGCAGATACATATCGCCAAACGGCGCGCGCCCGATCAGGGCGTTGTCGGCAAGGCTGAACTGCTTGGCAAGACGGCCACCAACGGCTTGCGCGGAGAGCATGATATCAACCCGCTCTGCGGCGGGCAGGCCTTGGATATCATTACGCTCAGTCAAATCATGCCCGCCGTGATCAGCGGTGAGGACAGCGGTATAATCAATCCCGCCTTTGTCGAGCGCGGCAAACAGTTTCCCCAGCACCGCGTCGAGCATCGCCATCTGCGTACACATTTCCGCGCCGCTGGTGCCAAAACTATGCCCGACATAATCAGTCGCTGAGAAGCTGACCGCCAGCACGTCGGTAGCCGCGCCTTCGCCGAGTTTGAGCTGGTTCGCGGCGGCGAGCGCAACGTCTAGCGTCATCATGTCGAACTCAGGTGTTGAGCGCCAGCCCGGTGCATTGCCTGCCTTGCGGGGTTTGAGTGTGCCGACGGTTTCGGTGGTTGAGACAGGCACAGCGCGCGCGCGGCCCACGCATCCTGCGGGCAGTTTCTGGATCAGCGGCTTGGCAATCGCGGACGTTGCGCGCGCATTGATCGCGGCAAGCGTTGGGGGCAGGCTGGCCTCCTTACCCGCGTAAGTGCCGAAGGCTTTTCCATTCCACCAGATGGTGGTGTCCGCAGTTTTGCCGCCCATCATTACCGCCGCGCGGTCTTTGCCAGAGACAGCGACGACACGCGTTGCCGGGGTCATCGCCTTCATCCGGTCACCCAGTGTCGGAATGCGGAGGAAGTTGGTTGAGATTTCTTGATCAGCGGCGTTGCTGCCCACCGCACCGGGCTTTTCAGCGCAATAGATTTCAAAGGTTGGCTTGCCGTCCTTATTCTTGCGTTCAAGTGCTGGGTTTTGCCAATCATTGGCGATGATGCCCGTGCGCGATGGCCGCCCTCCGGTCAGGATCGTTGAGTGGCCGGGGCAGGTTTCAGTCGCGGCATGGCTTTGATGGCCGCGCGGGAAGACAATGCCGCTGGTGAGGCGCTTGAGCCCGCTCGTGAAGGTCGCGCGATATTCATTGAACACGTCGGTTGAGAGTTGATCGACCGAAATCGCGACGATCAGCTTTGGCTTGGGCGGTGTTTGCGCAAGCGCTGGCGTTGCCAACATTGACGCGGCGAACAGGCCCGTAACGAATGATGCTGTTTTCACGAATATGCTCCTATCATGCTGTGGGCAACGCTCTTATTCCCTGATGGCATAAACAAGATTGTGGTCAACCGCCTGCCAATGCGGTTATGAGATTATGCAGCACCGGCGACAAGGGAATTTGATGCGCGCGCGATTTTTCAGTTTTGTGACAGTGCTGCTCGCGCTGGTTATGGTCGCCCTGTCTCCCACGGCGCGCGCGCAGATTGGGCCGAACAATGTGCCCGCAACGCTGGTTGCTGAAACGCTGACACCTGCGGCGGGATCAACGGTAACGCTCGCGATCCGTTTCCAGCCAAAGCCGACATGGCATGGCTATTGGCAGAACCCCGGTGACGCAGGCTTTGGCGGGAAGTTTGAATGGACGCTGCCCAAGGGCGTGAGTGCTGGTGCGCCAGCCTATCCAGTGCCGACGCGGCTGATCATTGCTGATCTGATGAACCATGTGTTTGAGGCTGAACATGCGCTGCTTGTGCCTGTGACCATCCCGGCGGGGCTGGCGAAGGGGACGCGGCTGACGCTCAAACTGCGCGGCGATTGGCTTGGTTGTACGGACGAGATTTGCGTGCCGCAGGGCGGTGATATGGCGATTGATTTGACCGTGGGTGACGGCAGCATCACGCCCGCCGCGCGCGCGCAATTTGATGGCTGGCGCGCGAAACTCCCGCGTCCGCTTGGCAGTGAAGCCAGCTTTGAGATCAAGGGTAAGCGCGCGCGCTTTGCTGTGCCGTTCCCCGCTGCGGCTGATATTTCCGACCCGTGGCTGTTTGCGGTAAGCGAGGACGTGGTCAGCTATGTCACGCCGCAGACGGTCAGCCGCAACGGCGATATGCTGATCATCGAAACCGATGCTTCGGGTAGCGCGTTCACTGCGTTTGAAGGCGTGCTTGCGATTGGCCCGGATAAGGGCTTGTTGGTGAAGGCTGTTCCCGGCACGGTTCCCGCAGCCGGAACGCCCATTGCTGAGGCCTTTGAAACCGAGAGTGCGCCAATTGGGCTGACCGCGATCCTTCTCGCGCTTGGTGGCGCGCTGCTCGGCGGGCTGATCCTCAATATTATGCCGTGCGTTTTTCCGATCATTAGTCTGAAGGCGCTTAGCCTTGCAAAGGCGGGTGGCGACGAACGCGAAGCGCGGCGAGAGGCGCTGGCTTATGCAGCGGGTGTGATTATTGTCTGTGTTGGACTTGGTGCGGCGCTGCTTGGGCTGCGCGCGGGCGGGAGTGCGGTTGGCTGGGCATTCCAGTTGCAGGAGCCTCGTGTCATCCTTGTGCTGCTCGTGTTGGTGACGGCCATCGCGTTTAATCTGGCGGGGTTGTTTGAACTTGGCGGGCTTTCGGTGAGTGGGAAGCTTGCCACGGCAAGCGGCACCAGCGGCGCATTCTGGACGGGCGCGCTTGCCGCCTTCATCGCGACGCCCTGCACTGGGCCGTTTATGGGGGCGGCGCTTGGTGCCGCGCTCGTGTTGCCAACGATTGCCGCACTTGCGATTTTTGCCGGGCTTGGGCTTGGGCTTGCCCTACCGTTTCTGTTGCTTGGGTTTGTGCCTGCGTTCCGTCGGATGCTGCCAAAACCCGGCGCGTGGATGGAAACGATGCGGCACATTCTTTCGCTGCCAATGTTCCTGACTGCGCTTGCGCTTGTCTGGCTGCTCGGGCGGCAAGCGGGCATCAACGCAATGATCGTTGGGCTTGGCGCGGCAATGATTGCGGCCTTCGCGCTGTGGTGGTTTGGGCGTCGGCAGTCGGGTGGCAAAAGCGGCGGTTGGGTCGCGATTGCTGGCGTCATTCTGCTCATGGCAGGCGGGGCGTTTGCTCTCCCCAAAAGTGGCGCGCAACCTGCGGCAACGCTCGGCGAAAGCGCTAGCACCAACATTCCTTTTGACGAAACAAAGCTTGCGGCACTGCGCGCTGAGGGCCACCCGGTATTTCTCTATTTCACCGCTGATTGGTGCGTGACCTGCAAGGTCAATGAAAAGGCCGCGATTGAGCGGGTGGAAACAGTGGACGCCTTTAAGGCCAAAAATGTCGCGGTGATGGTGGGTGATTGGACGAATGCCGATGCGACGATCACGCGCTTCCTGAATGCACGCGGCGTATCAGGCGTTCCGCTTTATCTTTATTATCCCAACGGCGGGGGCGAACCGCAGACATTGCCGCAAGTGCTGACGGTTGGCACGCTGACAGCGCTTACTTCCTAACGAACACGCGTTTGCCGTTTACCCAGGTTTCCTCAACTATGACCTTGCGGATTTCTCCGGGGGGAACGAAAAAAGGATCGCGGTCAAGGATCAGAAAATCTGCACGCATTCCGGGCGCAATCCGGCCAATTTTGCTTTCGGCAAAGCTGGCATAGGCAGCCCCGGTTGTGAAACCGGCAAGTGCGGCCTCTGGCGTGACACGTTCTTGCGGTAGCCAGCCACCGAGTGGTTCACCCTTAACATCCTCGCGCGTGATTGCGGTGGCGAGCCCAGCGAAGGGATCGGGGCTTTCGACCGGGGTGTCCGAACCGAACGCTAGCCGTCCGCCTGCTTTCAGAATTGAGTTCCACGCATAAGCGCCGCTCAGCCGCGCTTGCCCAAGCCGCACCTCGGCCATCAGCCGATCAGATGTCTGATGCACGGGCTGCATTGACGCAATCGTGCCGTTCTTGGCAAAGCGCGCTATATCTGCGGGATCAACCACCTGCGCATGTTCGATCCGCCAGCGCCGATCGCCCTTATAGGTGAAGGCAAGCTCATCAATCGCGTCAAGCAACTGCCCATTCGCTGCGTCACCAATCGCGTGGACGGCGATTTGGAAATTATCCATCGCAGCGCGGCTCATCAAATTGCTGAGCTTGGTTGCGTCAAGGAAAGACAGCCCGCGCTGGCCCGCCTTATCGGCATAGTCGGCCTTGAGATAGGCGCCGCGCGATCCAAGCGCACCGTCAGTATATAGCTTGACGCCTACTAGCCGCAGCCGGTCTTCATAAAGCCACGGCGTTGGGCCAGTGCCGCCAATGGCGATCATCGGCTCAATCCCCGCCGAGTAAGAAATGATCCGCACCCGCAGCGCGCCAGCATCGCCCGCGCGGCGGTAAGTCAGCCAATCTTCAACGCTTGTCCCCATATCGGCAATCGCGGTGATGCCAAGCGCGAGCAGATGCTCCTGCGCCTTGGCGAGCGCGATGTCACGTTCGAGTGGAAGCGGTGGAGGCACGAATTTCGCGATCAGCTCACCCGCTGCATCAACGAAGACCCCGTTTGGTTTGGTGCCGGTTTTTTCGATGCGGCCACCAGACGGTGAAACGCTCTTCTCGCTAATGCCCGCCGCTTTCATTGCGGCGCTATTCGCCCAGCCTGCATGGCCATCCACACGCTCTAGCCAGACGGGCTTATCGGCAATAATAGCGTCCAAATCAGCCGCAGTTGGGAAGCGACCAAGCCCCCATGTCTCCTGATTCCACCCCCGACCTAAAATCCATTTGCGCGTTGGATTAGAAGCGGCATAGGCGGCGATCTTTGCCTTGGCTTCTTCAAGCGAACGTGTGTCTGACAGATCAAGCGTGGTCAGTTGAAAGCCAAGCCCCATAACATGGCCGTGCGCATCGATCAGGCCGGGGATGACCGTTTTGCCCTTGGCATCAAAACGGTAGTCGGGCCGTTCAGGCCGCTTGTCACCGCGCTGGAGGGTACGGGCAATCTTTCCATCAGTCGTGATGACTAGGCCGTTGAAGCGCGTGAATTTGCCCGCGTCGTCAAGTGTGATCCCGTTGACATTATCGATCAAGCCATCGGCATGGGCTGGGGTGGCGAGGAGGAGCGCTGCCGCCGCAAACGCCCTCATGGTTTTGCCAACCGACGGATAAACGCGCTGGTATCCTGTCGTCCGCCGCCCATGTGCTGCACCTCAGCATACATTTGATCGATCATAGCAGCGAGTGGCAGCGTTGCGCCGTTGGCGCGGGCTTCGTCAATCGCGAGGCCAAGGTCTTTGCGCATCCAATCGACTGCGAAACCGAAATCAAATTCGTCTTTCACCATCGTGTCCCAGCGGTTGAGCATTTGCCAGCTTGAGGCGGCCCCGCCCGAAATCGATTCAAAAACTTTGTCGAGGTCAAGATTTTCGGCCTGGGCAAAACGCATACCTTCGGACAGGCTGGCGATGATCCCGGCAAAGGTAATCTGGTTGACCATTTTGGTAAGCTGTCCAGCACCCGTTGGCCCGACATGCACGATTTTTTTGGAATAGGCCGCCATGATCGGCGTCGCGGCATCAATCGCCTTTTCGCGGCCACCACACATCAGCGTGAGCGTGCCATTTTCTGCGCCAATCTGCCCGCCTGTTACCGGCGCATCAATCGGCTGAATATATTTATCCTTTGCCTCAACCGCGAGTTGGCGTGCGATCTTGGCCGAGACCGTTGTATGATCAATGAACAGCGCGCCTTCCTTCATCGTGCGAAACGCGCCGTCGCGTGAGAGCGTTACAGCGGCGAGATCATCATCATTACCAACACAAGTGATCACCGCATCAACGCCTTGCGCAGCTTCCGCCGGGCTCGCCGCACTGCGACCGCCATGCGCCGCGATCCATGCCTCGGCCTTGGCTTGCGTGCGGTTATACACCGTCATCTCATGTCCGGCCTTCGCCAGATGCCGCGCCATTGCCCCGCCCATTACGCCCAGACCGATAAATGCTATTTTTGCCATCGGCCAAGCATAAGCAGAGTTTGCAGCAAGCGCTAGATGCTCTAAGCGGCTTTGCCATGGCGACCGCACTCAAAACTGATGAACCCCTTCCTGTCACGCTTGA
Source organism: Sphingomonadales bacterium (assembly GCA_043728175.1). GTDB lineage: Bacteria > Pseudomonadota > Alphaproteobacteria > Sphingomonadales > Sphingomonadaceae > Aquisediminimonas. Next base: position 3,403 of record JAYTMV010000383.1, on the reverse strand, counting down.
TGACGTCCGTGCGGCGCAGGAGCGGATCGGCAATGCAGTTGTGCGCACGCCAACGCTGATCAGCCAGACACTGTCTGAACTGACCGGAACGACGGTTTATATCAAGTTTGAAAATCTTCAGTTTACAGCGGCGTTCAAGGAACGCGGCGCGCTTAACCGCTTGCTCCAGCTTGGCGATAATGCGCGCAAAAACGGAGTGATCGCAGCTTCGGCGGGCAATCATGCGCAAGGGCTTGCTTATCACGGGAAGCGTCTCGGCGTGCCCGTTACCATCGTCATGCCGCAGCCAACGCCGACCGTGAAGGTAATGCAAACCGAGGGGCACGGTGCCACCGTTGTTCTTCACGGTGAGACATTTGACGCGGCCTATGCTTATGCGCGCCAGCTAGAGGGTGAGCGCGGCTTAACCTTTGTTCACCCGTTTGATGAGCCTGATGTCATCGCAGGGCAGGGCACTGCCGCGCTCGAAATGCTTGCCGATGTGCCGGCAATTGATACGCTGGTTGTGCCGATTGGCGGCGGTGGGCTGATCTCTGGGATGGGCGTTGCAGCCAAAGGCATTAATCCTAATATTGAACTGATCGGGGTGCAGGCAGAGCTTTACCCTTCCATGTACAACGTCATCAAGGGCGCTGATCAACCGTGCGAGGGCGATACGCTTGCCGAAGGGATTGCGGTCAAATATCCAGGGGAGATGACGCGCAAAATTGTCGAGGCCATCGTCGATGATATCGTTCTGGTCAGCGAACGCGATCTTGAACGCGCGGTTAGCCTTTTGCTCCAGATCGAAAAAACCGTTGCTGAAGGGGCTGGTGCTGCTGGGCTTGCTGCGCTGCTTGCGCACCCTGAGCGGTTTAAGGGAAAGACCGTTGGTATTATTCTTTGTGGGGGCAATATAGACACGCGGCTACTCGCCAACGTGCTGTTGCGTGATTTGGCGCGTTCGGGGCGGCTCGCGCGGCTGCGTATCCGCTTGCAGGATCGCCCTGGCGCGCTGTTCAATGTTGCGCGCATCTTTGACGAACAGCGCGTCAACATCATCGAAATTTATCATCAACGCGTGTTTACGACGCTTCCTGCTAAGGGTCTGATCACTGATATTGAATGCGAAACGCGCGATGCAGCGCATCTCGAATCGCTGATGGCAGCGCTTGCGCGCGATGGATATGAGGCTTCGCGCGTCGAACTCGCCTAAATTTGAGCCAAGTTCACGCCGTTAACGTATTATTGTTGGTAAATGCGCTTTTCATTGGGTGCAGATCGCAGCATAGTTGCGTTAGATAATGAAATTTCTGAAGGGTATGTTTGGACGTGACCGCGCAATTTCGCTTTCCGCGCTTCTTTGTCACAAGCCCTGCGCCGTGCCCCTATCTCCCCGGCAAGCAAGAGCGAAAAGTCTTCACTGAACTTACCGGCCAACATGCCGCTGAATTGAACGATGCGCTTGGCAAAATCGGTTTTCGGCGCAGTCAGGGCGTTGCTTACCGCCCAAGCTGCATTGACTGTTCGGCATGCGTGTCCGTGCGCGTTGTGACGGGCGAATTCAGGCCAAACGCCAGCCAACGCAAATTATTGAAGCTCCATAGCGATCTTGAGGTAACCGCTTGTCGCCCATGGTCAACGCAGGAACAGTTTGATCTGCTGCGGCGCTACCTTGACGCACGGCATCCGGCGGGTGGCATGATCGGCATGGATGAAATCGACTATGCTGATATGGTCGAGCAAACCCCGGTGAACAGCTATGTTGTCGAATACCGGGAGCCGTCGGTTGATGGGCGGCAGGGACGGTTGGTTGGTGGCTGTGTCACCGATCAGCAGGCCGACGGCCTTTCAATGATCTATAGCTATTTTGAACCCGATGATGATCGCCGTCCGGGTCTCGGAAATTTCATCATCATGGATCATATCCTGCGCGCGACCGCTGCGGGCCTGCCCTATGTTTATCTCGGCTATTGGATTCAGGGGTCAAGGCGGATGGAGTATAAAGTCAAGTTCCGCCCGATTGAGCGGCTTGGCCCCGATGGCTGGCAACGCTTTGATCCAGCGGTTGCGCCGCCCTGTGGCCCGCCAACGAGCCTTGCAGTGCCGATGTCGGTTTAGCGGCTTAGTCAAAGGGGATAGGCCAAAGGGGCTGGCGGTTTGCGTCCGGGGGGTTAAGAAGGGGGCCAAATGTTGACGCTACCCAACATATTGACGCTGTCACGGATATTTGCCGTGCCGATCCTTGTTGCGCTGCTCTGGCATCCGAACTGGGAGACAGGCTACGCTATTGCCTTCGCGCTTTACTGCCTGATGGGGATCACTGATTACTTCGACGGCTATGTCGCGCGCGCGCAGGGCGCTGTATCAAAGCTTGGCATTTTTCTTGATCCGATTGCAGATAAAATCATGATTGCGGCAGTGCTTATGATGCTCGTCAATACTCAGGATATCATGGGTTGGCACATTATCCCCGCTATCATCATCTTATTACGAGAGATTGCGGTATCTGGCCTGCGTGAATTTCTGGCCGAACTGCGGGTTTCAGTGCCAGTGAGCCAGCTTGCGAAATGGAAAACCACATTTCAACTCGTGGCACTCGGCGCGCTCATCCTAGCAGGCGCAGTGCCGCATCTTGCCTGGGTAAAACTGGTCGGGCTGACGACGCTGTGGACGGCGGCGGCGCTGACCGCGATCACCGGCTGGGATTATCTTCGCGTTGGCCTGCGGCACATGGATTGATTGGCCGTGGCGGTTACGATCCTCTACCTCGCGTGGGTGCGTGAGAAAGTCGGCATTGCCGAAGAGAGCATCGATATGCTGCCACCCGGAATTGATACGCCGTCGGCGCTTGCGCTATGGCTCGCTCTGCGCGGCGAAGGTTATGCAGCGGCGTTTGCCGATCTGTCGCGATTGCGTTGCGCGGTTGATCAGCAGATGACGGCGATGGACGCGCCGCTTGGCAATCCAAAAGAGATTGCCTTCTTCCCGCCAGTGACCGGCGGGTGATACGCGTCTGCGTCCAGCGCGAAGGCTTTGATAGCGGCGCCGAACTGGCGCTGCTTGAAACGCTTGGCAGCGGCGCCATGGCGAGCTTCACGGGCCTTGTGCGTGGAGATGGCGGTCTGAGCGCACTGACGCTCGAACATTATCCGGGAATGACCGAGGCCGTGTTGCGCGCGCTCGCCGAGACCGCAACATCGCGTTGGTTGCTTGACGGCGTCACGATCATCCACCGCATCGGGGCAATGGCAGCGGGCGAGCGTATCGTGTTCGTTGGCACCGCGTCACCGCACCGCGCAGCCGCACTTGAGGCATGTGGCTTTCTGATCGACCGTCTCAAAACCGATGCGCCGTTTTGGAAGCAAGAGCGCTTTGCCGATGGGCAGGTGCATTGGGTGGAGCCACGCGAGAGTGATGATAA